>LELG01000069.1 GCA_001045575.1 Candidatus Burkholderia pumila | reverse complement strand
CGTGGCTTTGGTACACACTTCCTTCAAACCCCGCCTCACGACGACGCCCTTGCATTTCGCTAGTCCTTTACCACCATCAGGTTGGACAGGAAACTCGCATCCCCAAGCTGTTGTGCATGCGCGGTGCTCTAAGGTGAAGCCGGCGATCGCCGGCTTCGGCGGAGCACTAACGGGTTCAAGCCATTTTGGCTGGCGCGCGCCACGATTCCGGATTGATCCAGAACGCGCCATGGAGTCGGCCACGGCTCGGCGGAGCCGGTGGCTTTACCGCGCTCGCACCAATTCGGCCACGCAACGAAACTTCGCGGCCGTTGCTCGACAGACGCTTCACGATTTCCACAAGCGTGCCGTCGGCCTGCCACTCGTCGAAACGGCGGCGGCAGGTAGGCGGCGAAGGATAGCGGCCGGGTAACTTGGACCAGCCTTCATCGGTCGATAGCATCCACAGCACGGCATTGACCACCGACCGCGCTTCGACACGCGGACGTCCACGCCGCTCGCTACGCGTCGGCTCGGAACAGAACAACGCCTCAACCAGCGCCCACTCATTATCTCTCAAATCGTCGAACAGCATAATATTTCACCTCAGCGAAGCTAACCCCGGTGCGCTGTCCCGCGCCGCGCACTCTGGTCGGAATTCGAAGATCGAATACCAGGACAGGCCGGAGCTGGATGCGGTGATCGAATTAGATTAAAGAACTACCATGCTCCGACCTCTCTTTGTGCGCAATGAAATGCGAGAACCGTACCATGGAGAGAACCGTACCATGCGACTCGCAAATCCCGGGAGAACCGTATGTGGCAATGGGCTAACAAAACTGGCAGTATAATTTATATAAAATCCGAAACAGACTGATTAAGAAATCGGGACAATCACCAATCAAGTGCAATAGGCCCATCCAGCGTGCGTTCCACGGTTTGCTGCACTGCGTCGAAATGTCCGTTCGCATGCGGATTTCGGCACATTACGCCGGTATAATTGCTCATGAAACAATGAAATTGATGAGCACAATGTGAATGAACGCGCCACTGAATGTGGTATTACCGCAGCTACGGGTCTTTATCGAAGCTGCGTAGCTTCAGCCGCGCGGACGATGAAATCGGCCTCACGCAATCGGCGGTCAGCCGCTGCGTGCGGGAGCTGGAAGGCGAGATTGGCCTGAAACTGATCGACCGCACCACGCGCGACGTGCAGTTGACCGATGTCAGCATGAATCTGGTCGGCACAGTGTTAGCCTGCTTGCCGATCTGGACGAAGCGCTGCGCGAAGTCCGCGACCTCGGCCAGCAGAAGTGCGGACGCGTGGTCGTCGCGGCGAGTCCAACGATCGCGTGCCCGCTGATGCCGCGGGTGATCGCATCGGCGCTGAAGTAGTTTCCGCTCGTGACGCTGAGCCTGCGCGACGACGTGCAGTCCAACGTGCTGCGCAAGGTGAAGTCGGGCAAGATAGATTTCGGCGTCGTAATCGGCCCGTTCAATCAGGACGATCTGCACGCCGAACCCGTCATGACGGGTTCCTTCTGCCTGGTCGCCCGGCGCGATCACGCGCTCGCGCACTCGAAATCGGTGCCGTGAGAGGCGCTCGAAGGTCAGCGGCTCGTGATGCTCGATCACGTGTCCGGCAGCCGCCCGATCATCGATGCCGTCATGCAGGAGCACGGCGTCGACGCCAACGTGGTGCAAAACTCGGCCATTCGGCCACGGTGTTCAGGCTGGTCTAGGCGGGCGTCGGCGTGAGCGTGCTGTCGTTGCCGGCGGATTCGTCCTTGGTCGCGCTGCCGCTGACGCGGCGCGAGGAGCGCACCGTCGAATTCGTGCGGCAGCGGGATCGATCGCTGTCGCCGGCGGCGTAATCGGTGTAGTCGCTGATCGCATCGCTGCCGACGCGCGTGGAAGAGCTCGTTTAGACGGCGCGTTATCTCGAAAAAGATCGCGTTAGACTTTTCCTTTTGATCGACGGGACGGACGATGAGTGAGTCGGAAGGTGCGGTGAGCACGGAGTTGGGCGAATTGACGAACACGCACGTGAACGGTGCGCCGAATGCGCGCGATGCCGTGCGGGCGCGGCCCCATCGCAGATTCGTGAAGTGGCGAACGCGGGCTTCGGCGTGCCGGACGTGCTGCCGTTCTGGTTCGGCGAATCGGATCGGATCGCGTGACGCCTTCCTTCATCCGCGATGCCCGCCAATCCGCCCGCTCGCCGGCAGCGCAACCTTCTACACGCACAATCTGGGCATCGCGCCGCTGCGTCAGGCACTCGCGTCTTACGTCAGCGGGCTGCACGGCGCGACATCGGCGGAACATATTGCGATCACGAGCGCGGGCGTGAACGTGCTGATGCTCGCGGCTCAATCACGAGCGCGGGCGTGAACGCGCTGATGCTCGCGGCTCAACTTGTTGCGGGCGCGGGTTGTTAATAGCGTGGTGGCGGTGACGCCGTTGTGGCCGAATCTGGTCGAGATTCCGAAGATCCTCGGCGCGAGCGTCGAGACCGTATCGCTGACTTATGGCAAGCGTGGCTGGACGCTCGACATGGATCGACTGCTAGCGGCGCTTACGCCCGGCACGCGCATGCTGACGATCACTGAACAACCCGACCCCGACCGGCTGGACGATGACGCGCGGCAACAGCGCACTGTCCTCGATCATTGCCGCCGTCACGGCATCTGGATCGTCGCGGACGAGGTGTATAGAGCGCCTGTGCCTGTTGTATTACGGCGAGCATGGACGCGTCGCGCTGTCGTTCTTCGATTTCGCCACGCGCGACGAACGCGTGATCGCGGTCGTCGCGCGTTCTCCAAGGCCTGGCTGATGACCGGCTGGCGGCTCGGCTGGCTCGTCTCGCCCACGCTCCTGATGGACGATCTCGGCAAGCTCGTCGGATACAACACATCATGCGCGCCGTCGTTCGTTCCGCAGGCGGGCATCCTCGCGGTCAAAGATGGCGAGGACTTCACGCGCGCGCTCGTCGACGACCTGCGCGCCAGCCGCGACCACCTCATCGACGCACTTCAACCGATCGAGGGCGTCGACGGACGCGCACCCGATGGCACAATGTACCTGTTTTTTCAGTGCCCGGCGGCGGAGCGCAGTTGGGCGTCGCGCCGGGCAGCGCCTTTGGCGCCGGCGAAGGCTTCGTGCGAAGTGCTACGCCTGCGATCCCGCGCGGCTCGACGCGGGGGGTCGAACGGCTGCGCCGGTTCCTCGCGTCGGCGGACGCGGCAAAGTGATGCATCGGCCGGATGATTTGAATCAACTTTACGCCCTAGTTCTTTTTGCGTAATATGGCCCTCAGTCACGCGCTTTCGTCCTGGAAAGCGCCACCTCGTTCGGCTGGATGGCCCGGCGGTCCGCAGAAAAGACCGTCCAGTGTCGCCTCTCCCCGGTGCGTGCTCCCAACCAATAAATTATGACCGATCAGAAATCGGGCGAGCGCGTCTTGAAACTCCGCGTCCAGCTTCATCGTCCGCAACGCGCAGTGCGCGCCTGTCGAGCGCACGAACCTGCTCAGGCTCGTTTTTGTTCTGGATCATTGACCATATAGAATTGACCCAAGCTGCATGAATACCCAAGAGGCGAAAATCGTCCTCGAGACTGCTCTGATTTGCGCGCAGGAACCGCTGCGGCTGAGTGATTTGCGCAAGCTGTTCACCGAAGACATCTCGGCCGACACGGTTCGCAATTTACTGAAAAGTCTGAAGGCTGATTGGTCGGGGCGTGGCGTGGAACTGGTGGCGCTGGCATCGGGTTGGCGCTTTCAGAGCAAGCCTACCATGCGGACTTATCTCGACAGACTGCATCCGGAAAAGCCGCCGAAGTACTCGCGCGCCGTGCTCGAAACGCTTGCAATCATTGCTTATCGGCAACCGGTTACGCGGGGCGATATCGAGGAAATCCGAGGCGTGACGGTGAACACGCAAGTCGTGAAGCAGCTGGAAGATCGAAGCTGGATCGAAGTGATCGGCCATCGCGACGTGCCCGGCCGTCCGGCGCTGTATGTCACGACCAAGCAGTTTCTCGACGATCTCGGTCTGACCGCGCTCGATGAATTGCCCGCGCTGGATAACCCGTCGTCGCAACTCGAAGCGTCGCTGTTCGCGCAGCATTCCATTGATGATTTTCCGGAAGGCGCGGCGAATGCAACGGAACAAGCCGCCGAAGCGCCGGTCAATTTGGAAGAAGGCATCGCTGCATCGGCCAATGAAAACGCCAGAGCAGAGCAAAAGCAAGACGAACCAGAACAGCAGCACGAGGGGTTCGGAACGGATCGTGCGCAGGCAGATGCCGAAGCAGACGCCGCGTTGCCGTCTCCGCTCGAAATTCAGGCCCAGGCCGCGGAAGCCGGGCACATCGATCAAGAAACGCCCGAGGTGCGCGACGAGAGCGCGGAACACGTGGCGAATCCCGACGAAAGCAGCGAAGCGGACGAACAGGACGCGAATGCGTCGAATGCCGTCGACATCGACGACGATTCTGAAGAACCGAAGGTGTGCCGCGCCTGAAAGCGGCTCGAGCACCAGAAGCATTTGCATGGCCCCAGATGCGGCCACCCGGCTCTCCAAAAAGACTATTTCGAGACGACCAGCCGGACCGATCAGCGGAAATTTTGACGCGCCCGCGATGGGCGCGCGATTCGACATTTGAGGTTGTTTTGACACACTCCCACGACAGCGATTCGCCTGAATCCGCGCGCCCGGCGCACACCGCGGACAAACATGAGTCGGCCAACGCTGGCGAACGCGCGCGCTCCGACCGCGATGATCGCGCCGACGAAAATAGCGCCGAAGGCGACGATTGTCCGCGACGCGGCCTACGCCGCGGGCCGCGCAGTTTGATCGCACGGCGTCGCGCTGTCGCCAAGACCAAAGGCGCGGAAGGCGCGCCGGACGCCACCGTAAGCGAAACGCCGCCCGATGGCATCGTCGCCGCGCAGGTGCGCATGCCGCGCAAGGACGACGCGGGCGCGAAGACGCCGCGCAATCAAAAGGCGCGCAGCAAGAATCCGCGTCAGGAAGCAGCGGATGAGAACGGCGCCGAAGCCTTTGCGCAAGTGCCGCGCGAGGGCAGCCGTCGCAAGAGCGCCAATGCCAACCCGAACGCGCAGCAAAAGCGCGGCAAGCAGCAGCGCAACGAAGCAGCGCCTTCGGAAGGCGCAACCGCCGGAGCAACGGACGACGTCTTCGCCTACGTCACCTCGCCGGTCTTCGACGCCGACAACGGGACGCCCGGCAGCGCACCGATGCGCCGCCGTGGCCGCGCCGCGCAAAACAAGCGCGTGCTGGAACCGGACGACGCACCGAAGCTCCACAAAGTCCTCGCCGATGCCGGCATGGGTTCGCGCCGCGACATGGAAGAGCTGATCATCGCGGGCCGCGTGTCCGTAAACGGCGAACCGGCGCATATCGGCCAGCGCATTTTGCCGACCGACAAGGTTCGCATCAACGGCAAGCCGATCAAGCGCAAGCTCGCAAGCAAGCCGCCGCGCATCCTACTGTACCACAAGCCGACCGGCGAAATCGTTAGCCACGCGGACCCGGAAGGGCGTCCGTCCGTATTCGACAAGCTCCCATCGATAAAAACCGCCAAGTGGCTCGCGGTCGGCCGTCTCGACTTCAACACCGAAGGCCTGCTGCTGCTCACGACTTCGGGCGATCTGGCGAACCGCTTCATGCACCCGCGTTACAGCGTCGAGCGTGAATATGCGGTGCGCGTCGTCGGCCAGCTGTCGGAAACGATGAAGCAGAAGCTGCTGAAAGGCGTCGAACTGGACGATGGTCTTGCCAACTTCCTGTGTATCCAGGACGGCGGCGGCGAAGGCACGAATCATTGGTATCACGTCGCGCTGGCCGAAGGGCGCAACCGCGAAGTGCACCGCATGTTCGCGGCGGCCGGTCTGATGGTCAGCCGGCTCATTCGCACGCGTCACGGCCCGATCGCGCTGCCGCGCGGTCTGAAGCGCGGGCGTTATGAAGAACTCGAAGACAATCAGGTGCGCGCGCTGTTGGCATCGGTTGGACTGAAGGTGCCGACCGCCAAGAAAGGTGGCCGCAGCGCGACGCCGCCCATCCAACCCGATCCGATGCAAACCTCAATGGGTTTCATCACGCGCGAACCGGTGCTCAGCTCGCACTCGCGCATGACGCAGCAGCAGACGCCGGGACGCGGCGGACGCCGTGGCGCATCGGCGAGTGGAATGCCGGACGCATTCGGTTTCGGTGGCATGGGCGGCAGATTCGACGGCGCAGGCCGTCGTGGCGGGCGTGAGGTGAACGGCAACCGCATCGGCAATGAGCCGAACGGGAACCGTGCAAACGGTCCGCGTCAGGCGCGCAGCAGTCATCCGCAAGGTGGTCCGCAGGGCATGGGTGGCGCAGGCGGCGGCAAGCGAGATTCGGGCGGCGGGCGCAATCGTCCCCGTGGACGTTGAGCCTTCGAGAAACGAAGGAGCGGCCGGGACCATCCAGCCGTTTGCGAACTTGCCGCGAACCCGCTGAATCGGTGCGAAACATGCGCCAACAGGCGCGCTAAGTTTGCGTTTGTCGTGAAAATGGCTAAACTTACGAAGTTCGCTGGGCACGTAGGCTTTCTGCCTGAGTGCGACCACGGTTGAAAAAAGATGGGCGTTGCGCCCATCTTTTTTTTGGCTTTTCGGTTCGGCATCTCGGGAGCTGGGTGCGCGCCCGCAGGAAAGGGAGGAAAGGCGCTGCCCGCAGATGTTTCGGCGTGGGCGAGCGCGAACACCTTGGAGTTACTGTGCAACTGACGGAATTGATTGAAACCACGGTCTCGGGCCTAGGCTACGAGCTTGTCGATCTCGAACGTTCGGGAGGCGGCATGCTGCGTGTGTACATCGACCAGCCGGCGAGCATCACCATCGAAGATTGCGAAAAGGTCACGCGTCAACTCCAGTACGTGCTTGAGGTCGAGAATATCGATTACGACTGCCTCGAAGTGTCATCGCCGGGATTCGATCGCCCACTCAGGAAACTGGCCGATTTCGAGCGCTTCGCCGGAAGCGAAGTCGTCATTACGCTCAAGAAGCCGCTGGACGGGCGCAAGGCCTTCCGCGGCATCGTGCACGCCCCTGAAGGCGAAACCATTGGATTGGAATTTGAAAGGAAGGACGGCACCGCGATGCTGGATTTCACGCTCGCGGACCTCGATAAAGCACGTCTCGTCCCCAAAGTTGACTTTAGGAGCCGCAAACAATGAGTCGCGAAGTTTTGATGCTGGCGGATGCGCTGGCGCGCGAAAAGAACGTCAACAAGGACGTGGTATACGCAGCGCTCGAAGCTGCGCTGATTTCGGCTACGAAAAAGCTGTTCGAGGAAGATGTCGACATCCGCGTCGCAATTGATCGTGAAAGCGGCGAGCACGAAACCTTCCGCCGCTGGCGCGTGGTGCCGGACGAAGCCGGCCTGCAGGAGCCGGATCAGGAAATCTTGCTGTTCGAAGCGAAAGAGCAAAAACCGGACGTGGAAATCGATGATTTCATCGAAGAACCCATTCCGTCGATCGAATTCGGCCGCATCGGTGCGCAGGCGGCAAAGCAGGTCATCCTGCAGAAGGTGCGCGACGCCGAGCGCGAGCAGATCCTGAACGACTTCCTTGAACGCGGCGAAAAGATCATGACCGGTTCGGTGAAGCGCCTGGACAAGGCCAATTTCATCGTCGAATCGGGCCGTGTCGAGGCGCTGCTGCGCCGTGACCAGCTCATTCCGAAGGAAAATCTGCGCGTGGGCGATCGCGTGCGCGCGCTCATCGCCAAGGTCGACCACACGGCGCGTGGCCCGCAGATCGAACTTTCGCGTACCGTGCCCGAGTTCCTCATGAAGCTGTTCGAACTCGAAGTGCCGGAAATCGAGCAGGGGCTGCTGGAAATAAAGGTGGCCGCGCGTGATCCGGGCGTGCGTGCGAAAATCGGCGTGATCGCGTATGACAAGCGTACTGATCCTATCGGTACGTGCGTGGGCATCCGCGGTTCGCGCGTGCAGGCCGTACGCAATGAGCTTTGTGGCGAGAACGTCGACATCGTGCTATGGTCGGAAGATCCCGCGCAGTTCGTGATCGGCGCCCTCGCGCCGGCAGCGGTCCAATCGATCGTCGTCGATGAAGAAAAGCATTCGATGGACGTGGTCGTGGACGAGGACGAGCTCGCCGTCGCCATCGGCCGCGCCGGCCAGAACGTGAGACTCGCAAGCGAGCTCACCGGCTGGCAAATCAATATCATGACGCCGGAAGAGTCGGCGTCGAAGCAGAACGAAGAGCGTGGCAAGTTGCGTGACCTGTTCATGGCGCGTCTGGATGTGGACGAGGAAGTTGCCGATATCCTGATCGACGAAGGCTTCACGAGTCTCGAAGAAATCGCCTATGTGCCGCTAAACGAGATGCTCGCAATCGAAGCCTTCGACGAAGACACCGTGCACGAGCTGCGTAACCGCTCACGCGACTCATTGCTAACGATGGCCATTGCCAACGAAGAGAAGGTGGAAGGCGTCGCGCTCGATCTGAAGAGCCTCGAATGCATAGATAACGAGCTGCTGGCGAAGTTGGCCGAGCATCAGATTCAGACCCGCGACGACCTCGCGGAGCTGGCAGTAGATGAGTTGGTCGAGGTGACCGGGATGGAAGAGGATAACGCTCGCGCGTTGATCATGAAAGCACGTGAACACTGGTTCCAGTGAGAAATGACCATGGCGCACTGATAATTTGGCGGCCGGTTCGGCTGCATGACCGATCTAACAGCAAGATTTCGTCCTTGCATCAAGAGGAATGAATGGCGAGTAACAACGTAGCCCAATTTGCCGCGGAGCTCAAAATGCCTGCAGGCTTGCTGCTGGAGCAGCTGCAGGCGGCTGGCGTCCAGAAAGCGAGCGCGAACGACGCCTTGTCCGAGACGGACAAGGCGCGTCTGCTCGACCATTTGCGCAAGTCGCACGGTTCTTCCGACGCCGACAAGCGCAAGATCACTCTGACCCGCCGGCATACGTCGGAAATCAAACAATCCGACGCAACGGGTAAGGCTCGCACCATTCAGGTCGAGGTGCGCAAGAAACGTGTGTTCGTGAAGCGTGACGAAAGCGGCGTGGAGCAGGTCGAAGCGTCGGCGAATCACGTCGAGGAACCGGAAGTCGATGAAGCCGAGCTTCAGCGTCGCGAGGAAGAAGCGCGCCGCGCCGCCGAGCAGCTCGACCGCGAAGAACGTGAGCTGAAGGAGCGTCAGGAAAAGGCCGAGCGCGAAGAAGCCGAGCGCCGCGCCCGCGAGGAAACGGCGGAAGCCGAGCGCAAGAAGCAGGAAGAGGAAACAGCGCGCCGTGCGGCCGCCGCGGTTCAGGCTGCAGAAATTTCGCGGGCGGCGCAAGCCGCGCGTCAGGAAGCGCGCACGCAACCGGCCGTCGAAGCGAAGCTAGAACCGAAGAAGGACGACAGTGCGCAATGCGAAGCGGCGACCAACGCCGAGAAGGCAGCCGAGGAGAAGGCCGCGAGCGAACGTGTCGCGCAGCGCGAAGCCGCGAAGAAGGCAGAAGAACTGGCAAAGGCGAATGCTGAAAAGGCGCGGCTGGAGCAGGAAGCCATCGCGAAGCGCCGTGCAGCGGCGGAAGCCGAAGCGCGCGCCATCCGCGAAATGATGAACACGCCGCGCAAGGCGCCGGAACTGTCGCCGGCCGCGAAGCCGGCGGAAGCGGCCAAGGCTGCCGAAGCGAAGGGTACGTTGCATAAGCCCGCGAAGCCGGAAGGCGCGCAAGCCGCGCGTCCGGCCGCTGCGGCGAAGAAGCCGGCGGCAGGCGCACCGGCGCCGGCGACCACGGCGCCTGCAGGCGCAGGCGACAAGAAGAAAGCCGGCGGCAAGGTCGGCTGGTCGCAACAGGACGACGCATCGAAGCGCCGTGGCATGAAGACGCGCGGCGACACTAGCGGCGGCGTCGATCGCGGCTGGCGCGGCGGCCTGAAGGGTCGCGGCAAGCATCAGGAACAGACCTCATTCCAGGGACCGACGGAACCGATCGTCCGCGAAATCCACGTGCCGGAAACTATTTCGGTGGCGGATCTCGCGCACAAGATATCGGTGAAGGCTTCGGAAGTCATCAAGGTGATGATGAAGCTCGGCCAGATGGTCACGATCAATCAGGTGCTGGATCAGGAAACGGCGATGATCGTCGTCGAGGAACTGGGCCATCGTACGGTCGCGGCGAAGCTGGACGATCCGGAAGCGCTGCTGATCGAAGGCGAAGCAACGGAAGATACGGCAGAGAAGCTGCCGCGTCCGCCGGTCGTCACCGTCATGGGTCACGTCGACCACGGCAAGACCTCGCTGCTGGACTACATCCGTCGCGCGAAAGTGGCGGCGGGCGAAGCGGGCGGCATTACGCAGCATATTGACGCTTATCACGTCGACACGCCGCTCGGCGTCATCACCTTCCTCGACACGCCGGGTCACGAGGCCTTCACGGCCATGCGTGCTCGCGGCGCGAAGGCAACCGACATCGTCATTCTGGTGGTTGCAGCGGATGACGGCGTGATGCCGCAGACGAAGGAAGCCATCGCCCACGCGAAGGCGGGCGGCGTGCCCATCGTCGTTGCAATCAACAAGATCGACAAGCCGGAAGCCAACCCGGACCGCGTGAAGCAAGAACTCGTCGCGGAAGGCGTGGTGCCGGAAGAGTATGGCGGCGACTCGCCGTTCATCGAAGTGTCGGCGAAGACGGGCAAGGGCATCGACGATCTGCTGGAAAACGTGTCGCTCCAGGCCGAAGTGCTGGAACTGACCGCGCCGGTGGAAGCCGCTGCGAGGGGTCTCGTCATCGAAGCCAAGCTGGACAAGGGTAAGGGCGCGGTTGCGACCATCCTCGTGCAGTCGGGTACGCTGAATCGCGGCGACGTGGTTCTGGCAGGCAGCGTGTACGGTCGCGTGCGCGCAATGCTGGATGAAACCGGCAAACCGACGAAGTCCGCAGGTCCGTCGATTCCGGTCGAAATCCAGGGTCTGTCGGAAGTGCCGGCGGCTGGCGAAGAAGTCATCGTGTTGCCGGACGAGCGCAAGGCGCGCGAAATCGCGCTGTTCCGTCAGGGCAAGTTCCGCGATGTGAAGCTGGCCAAGCAGCAGGCCGCCAAGCTCGAAAACATGCTCGAGCAGATGGGCGAAGGCGAAGTGCAGAACCTGCCGCTCATCGTCAAGGCGGACGTGCAGGGCTCGCAGGAAGCGCTGGTGCAGTCGCTGCTCAAGCTGTCGACGAGCGAAGTGCACGTGCAGATCGTGCACAGCGCGGTCGGCGCGATCAGCGAGTCGGACGTCAATCTGGCGACGGCGTCGAAGGCGGTCATCATCGGCTTCAACACGCGTGCGGATGCTCAGGCGCGCAAGGTGGCCGAGTCGAATGGCATCGACATCCGCTACTACAACATCATCTATGATGTTGTGGATGAGGTGAAGGCAGCGATGTCCGGCATGCTTGCGCCGGAGAAGCGAGAGACGGTGACGGGCATGGTCGAGGTGCGTCAGGTGATCCGCGTGCCGAAGGTCGGCCTGATCGCGGGTTGTATGGTCACGGACGGCGTGGTCAAGCGTTCCTCGTCGGTGCACGTGATCCGTAACAACGTCGTGATCCACACCGGCGAACTGGACTCCCTCAAGCGCTTCAAGGACGACGTCAAGGAAGTGCGTCAGGGCTTCGAGTGCGGTATGTCGATCAAGAACTTCAGCGATATCGTCGAAGGCGATCAGTTCGAAGTCTTCGAAGTGATCGAAGTGGTGCGCACGCTGTAATGCATTAGCTGCTGGTCAAAGGGCGGGGCGAGTCTCACGGCTCGCGCCGCTTTTTTCATTTGCAGCGGCGCGAAAGAGAGATACGGAAACAACATCATGGCTAAAAGAAAGACATCCGCGAATCGCAACGTGCAGATTGCGGATCAGATTCAGCGCGATCTCTCGAAGTTGATGCGCGAAATAAAGGATCCGCGCGTCGGGCTCGTGACGATTCAGAGCGTCGAACTGACGCCCGATTACGCGCACGCGAAGGTCTACTTCACGACATTCACCGGCGATCCGAAGCAGACGCAGGAAGGGCTGAACCACGCGGCGGGGCATCTGCACAATCAGTTATTTAAGCGCCTGCACATTCATACGGTGCCGACGCTGCACTTCCACTACGACCATACCATCGAGAAGGCCGTGGAAATGTCACGTCTGTTCGATGAAGCGAACGCGACGCGCGCCAAAGACGGCGAGGAAGGCGCGTAAGTGAAGGGCGGTCCGAAGAGTCCACGCCGCGCGCTGGATGGCGTGCTGTTGCTGGACAAGCCGCTGGGGTTGTCGAGCAACGATGCGCTGATCAAAGCGAAGCGCATTTATCTGGCGAAGAAAGCGGGCCACACCGGCACGCTCGATCCGCTTGCGACGGGTTTGTTGCCCTTGTGTTTCGGCGAAGCGACGAAGTTTTCACAGGATTTGCTCGAGGCCGACAAGACCTACGAAGCAACGATGCGCCTCGGCATTCAAACGACGACGGGCGATGCCGAAGGCGAAGCCGTGCAGGCGCGCGAGGTGAGGTGTGATGAAGCGGCGGTCGTCGTCGCTTTGCAGAAATTTCTCGGCGACATCGTTCAAATTCCGTCGATGTACTCCGCGCTGAAACGCAACGGCAAGCCGCTGTACGAATACGCGCGCGCCGGACAAACGGTCGAGCGCGAAGGCCGGCCGGTGACGATCCACGCGTTGCAGGTGATCTCGTGCGCGTTGCTGCTCGTGACGTTCCGCGTGACGTGCAGCAAGGGAACGTATGTTCGCACGCTGGCGGAGGATATCGGTGAGGCGCTGGGTTGCGGTGCGCATCTGACGGCGCTGCGGCGCACGGGCGTCGGCGCGTTGACGCTCGATAACGCGGTGACGCTGAATGAACTCGCCACGTTGAACGAAGAAGAACGCGATCAGCGGCTGCAATCGGTGGATGCGTTGTTATCGACCTTCCCCGCCGTTCAGTTAGACGACGCAGTGACCAAACGCTTCCTTCACGGCCAGCGCCTGCGTCTTGCCGACGTAGCAACGACATGCCTCGAAGCCGGTCGCGTGCGAGTTTATGCGCAGAAAGGCGGGCGATTGCTGGGCGTCGCAAAAGCAGGCGAGGGCGTGTTGGTGCCTGAAAGACTGATCGTCACCGCTCGGCATAGGGCACGGCCGTAAGGCCGTGCCCTATGCCACACTACCCGGCATGGGAGTCCGCACCGGGCGGTTCGGGAAGTTAAGTTGAGGTTATGAGAGTCGAGGAACACCCAGTTGATCAAAGTAAGCAAGGTTCAGCACCCTGTTGAGCAACTGCCCACTGTTGCTCCACCAGCGGCGACTGTTAGCCGCCACCTGTTGAACCTCATGAGACGGCGCGCCCAGCGCACGCAGTTGCCGGTAGATGGCAGCCCCACGGCGCCAGTGTTTAAGCTGGATTGCCCACAACCGGTGA
>LELG01000068.1 GCA_001045575.1 Candidatus Burkholderia pumila | reverse complement strand
GAAAATCAAATACGTCCATCGGCCATCGGCAGAGCCAACTGGTTGTTCGCAGGGTCGCTCCGCGCTAGCCAACGTGGGGCTGCGATCATGAGCCTCATCCGCTCAGCATAACTCAACGGCCACGAACCCCATGCGTATCTCAAAGACATCCTGACACGCCTGCCGACCCACAGGCAAGCGACATCGCAGCATTTCTCACTGCTGCCTCATAACTGGCAACCTCTCACGTCTGTCGCGTAACCCATCGTCCGTCAAGACGGGTTCGCTGACCGCTTATGAAAGCTCGGTGGTGCCGCTATCCGATCCGGGCGTCGATGAGCACGTCAAACAATTCAACGAGCAGCTCAGAAATCTTATCGTGGCCAGCGAGGGCGTCATCATCGTCTATGGGCCGTCGTCGCAGATGTGGGTGGTCGCAGTACGTCACGGCTCAGCGGATGCTGGCGCCAAGACGCCGGAGTGTATGGGTCGCCATGGTGGAATGTCCGTCCGCCGGCAAGCCGGCTTCGGAAATTCTCAGTCCAAGCGTGCCCATGCTCGATTGCAGAACGGGCGTCACACGCGATGACATCCTGAGATTCCTGCGCAAGCTTCGCGGAGACCCCCCATGCTTAATCTGCACGGGAAGTACGAGTACGACGATGTGCGGGAGATAGCGAAGTCCGGCGGCCGTATCCCGGCCTCAGGCCATTCAAGTCATGGGAAGGCGGGATTTTTTCGGGCGCGACTCGCATACTGACCGTCTGCTCGACATTCTGCGCAGCCAGCATTTTCTGGCGATGATTGGTCCGTCGGGCTGTGGAAAATCCAGTCTTGTTGGGGCTGGCCTCGGGACTGGCGCTCAGTTCCATCGGCACCGGTAGCAACTGGTGCATCGCCTTGCTGAGACCCGGAAATCATCCGCTTCGCAACCTCGCCGAAGCCATGTTCCACGCAATGGCCAAAAAGGACGGCGAAGCGGAGCGCCGCCAGGAAACCGCTTCCGACTTGCGCGATGCGCAGCAGATCCTGTTGACGGAAGCCGAATTGCGGCGCGGCCCGCGCGACCTGATCGATTTGGTATTGGCCGCCCGCGGCAATTTCGATGCATAGGAGCCGGTCAATCTGCTCATCCTCGTCCATCAGCTCGAGGAGCTGTTCACCTACGCGGAAGCGGGCGGCAAGTAAACCGACAAGTCCGAGGCCTTCGTGAACCTGCTGCTCACTTCGCGCTCGGACAAGCCGGCGCGCATCCTTCGTTGCCCTCACGATGCGCACCGACTTTCTCGGCAATTGCGTGCGCTTTCTCGACTTGCCCGAAACGATCAATCACGCGCAATGCCGCGTCTGACACACGAGCAGATGACAGAGGCGATCGTCGGTCCGGCGCGAACGTTCGACGGCGATGTGGACGCAAGGCTCGTTGCGGATCTCATCAATCTCGTCGGCAACGATCCCGATCAGTTGCCGATACTGCAACACGCCCTCGCCCGCATGTGGAAGCGGGTCGTGAAAAAAGCCGCCCGACACACGGCTGATCGGCTGGAACGATCTGGATAGCGCGCTCCGCATCGCGCGTTCGCGCCGGGAATCGAGAGAGCTTGATTACGACAGTGACGGGGAAATCGATCATTCGGGTATGACACATGCGGCGAGCGCGCTCTCGCCAGATCAGGCAGTATCTCTGGCCTTTCGGTATCTGCGCACCATGGATGCCAACACGGATCCGGATGATCTGATGCTCGTGAATGAATTGCTGTTTGCAAAGAGGCCCACGAGTTGCAGCCGACGCACGTAGAAATGTTTTTCGATAAGGAAATCGAGCTGATCCAGAATGTGCACATGATCAGTAGCGAGCTGCAGGTTGGTGCCCAGTTGGGAATGTTTCTAGGCCGCCTGGACGGTCACAACGCGACAGCGGGCATGCAGAGCATGATCGCCGATGTCGAGGAACACAATACAGCCGCCGAACGCAACGTGCTCGTTATCCTGGGAACCGCACTCATCGGCGTTTCAGAAAGACTCAGTCCGGCACAAGCTTCGCGTCTGGTGCAGATCTATCTGGTCTCGATCGCAAAGAGGCAAAGAGAAGCGATCGGCTCAGGTTGTTTGGTCCGGCGCTGGCCGATGTAGTCAGCGCCATTAATCTACCGCAAACAGAGCTACTCGCCAACTTGTACGCTGTTCTTCTGTTCGACGATCAAACGTTGCAATCCAACCGAGCTCTGAAGGACGGATTGACAGTGCTTGAGGCAAGACTCAACAGCGAGCAGACTTTGATCTTCAGCAAGATGTTTCTAAGCAACTACGCAGAGGTAAAGGATGACGAGACGCTCGACTGGTGGGCCTTCGCTATGGCAGGTGCCGCCAGCAAGCTTTCGGACGCGGAAGCGGCACGTCTGATTGACACCTGTATATCGAACATTCAAAGCGGCTCGTCGCCGAGTACCGTCAACGCATTCACGACTATACTCACCGCTGCCGCAGCGCAAACTAAGCGACAAGCAGGCTAATAAGCTGATCGAGATCTTCGTCAAGAAACCGCGCAAAATTGACGATGGCCAAGATTCTGACAGCCCGCTCGCGGATCTCATGTCGAAAATGTCGGAAAAACAATCCGCTCATGTAGTCGATCTTCTGCTGGCGTCCCGTCCTGAACGGAATGCTTCAAAAGCGGCCCCGCAGGCACAGGCGGCCACCGCTCCGGCGGAGATGTCCGACACATCCCGGGCGGCCTCTACGTGCAGTCCCGCCATTGCGGGCACTGACAGCCGCCCCGAAATTCACCGACCATCAGGCTACCCAGATTCCAGATTCTTTACTTGCAGTTGAACGAACTGTCGAAGCATTCGACCGACTAAAACTCATAGTCTTCAAGGGTTTCCCGCGTGAGGTTTGGGATGCGACCGCCGCGGAGGCCTCGGCCGGTGCGCGGCGCAAGCGGCGCGGCGCGCGGACAATAAGGGCTCGACGCAAGGCAAGGTCCACCGACTCTCGGGCTTCGCGTGGTGAACGACAGTATGCTCACGGTCGTCGGCAAACTTTCAAAGCAGCAGTCGATCATGGTCTGGGACGCTATATCGTCGCGATGTTGTCAGGCGTCACCGGTGGCAAGACTCTCAAAATCCTGTCCGGGCCGCTCGCCCTGCTGGCAGAGCAAATTCCCGTGAACGACACTCGCGCGACGGAAATGATGAACCTCTGCAAGTATCCACTGCTCTGCGGCGTCTTTATTTCAGCGATTCGCAATAAATAAATATCCCGATGCGCCGTCCATCGACGCCGGCGACTGGAAATTCGTCGACTGGACCCGCAACAAGTTTGTTGGCTTCGATCCAGATACGTCGCCCTCGTTTCACACGATAACGTCGGCAAGCCTTGAATGAAGCCAGCAACAGCCGCAGCATCGCAACTCCTGGGCCATCGCTTGCAGCGAAAGCAGCCATATCCAGCTATGCCGCATGGCACCTATGTGCGAACGGGAATGTCACGGCCCTGGATCCGTAATATTGTCACGAATACAACGTCAACCACACGCAGAGGTTTCCAGGTAAATCAGTCGAGCAGTCATACCGACAGTCTGTCGAAGCAGCACGCGTATCAGGATGTCGTCGTCGAGATCAGTGGCGCGGTTAAGCGGCCGCTCAGCCTCGATCTCGATGCCCTGCGTGAGTTCGAAAGCATGAGCATCGCGCCGTTCGATTTCGTGTGCTTCACCACGGGCCCGCTTTCTGCGTCCAATGGACAGCTATGAAGGCGTGCCGTTGCGCTTGCTCCTCGACGCCGCCGGCGCGCGCCGTCTCGACAACACGGACTTCAAGCGCACGGTCTTCCTCGCGCAGGCGGAAGATAGCTATGCGGTGACGTTTTCTTGGCACGAGCTTTTCGACACGCCCATAGGCGATCGTGGCATATGCGATGGCGACCGCGAACTCGATGCCGCACACGGTCCTCCCCGTGCTAGTGTCCGGCGCGGACAAAGTGCGTGCGCCGCGTCATCTCAAGCGCCTCGTCCGTGTCGATGCCCACGTGCTCGGCGTGCCGCCGCGTTCATGAACGCGGCGGCACGCGAACTGCCCACGCACGCATCGAAGCCCGATGCGCCCGATACGGTCACATTCGCGCGGTTGGTCGGCGCGCACATCGACGAAGGGGACGTGACCTTGCTCGGCCTCGATTCCGGCGCGCTGGCCATGCTGATCACGTGGCATTTTCCGCGCGCGTCACGCGACTTCGCGGAAGCTGTTGCGCCGCATCATCCGTTTTTCTTCAAGTTGCGCAATCTGCTCGTCTGGCACAACCGCAATCAACACAAGGAGGACGCGCGCTGTCTGGCGTCGATCATCGCTGCGGCCGGATCATTTGTGGCGCGATCTTGGTCTTTCCGGCCGCGACGATGTCACCGACTGCTGACGCGCCACTATCCGATTCTCGTCGCGCGCAATGTCGCCGATCTGCGCTGGAAGAAGTTTCTTGCGCAGGAAGTGACGCTGGCCAAGGGCGTCCCGCCGACCTGCGCCCCAGGGTGGCCGGGTTGCGAGGACTATCGTTTTGCTACCGGAATCGCGGCGCGCGTCGAATCGGGACTGACCGTTCGTGTATTCCTATCGGCATGGCGACCTCCACCAAATATCAGAAACGCGATCGATGCCTCCCGCGCATCTGCCCGCCGAAGTGCGCTTTTGCATGCGTATCCGCAAGGGCGAGCATATCGCCATTGGTCCGGGCCAGGTCGCACGGCTCGAAGCCGTGCGCGGGCATGGATCCATATCCGCGGCGGCGCACAGTCTGGAAATGTCGTACCGGCGTGCGTGGCTCCTGATCGATGAATTGAATCGGTCACTGCAATCCCACGACCATTTCGGAGCAAGACGGCCAGAGCGGCGGCGGCTGTGTGCTGACGCCCGTCGGCGAGGAAATATTGCGGCTTTACCGCGATGTCGAGCGCATCGCGGACGAAGCATGCGAGCAGCAAATCGCGTCGCTCGTCGGCATGCTCAAGCCCTGAACTTCAGCTGTGCCGCAGGCAGAAAGCCAAAGGCGGCGGTGTGCTCACACTCGCATCCTGAACCGGCGCCAGTCGCGAGATGAACTCCACGAAGCTCACCACGCTCGCCGTGCGTAGCGGCGTATAGTTGACGCCGTGGCGCTCGCAGACGCGCTTGAGCATGCTCATCAAATCATGATCGATGCAATCGACCGGAAATAGCACCAGGAGCACCAGGTCGGCATTCGGCAGCGCCGCGGCAAGCAAGCCTTTGCGGTCTTCGATGCCACCATCGTGCACCGTGAGTTCGCCGCTCGCGGACGCCACCATCACGCGCAGCATCGCGTTTGAATTGGGCCGGCCGCCGACGTAGACGATGCGCCTGCCGTTCACCCAGCCGAACGCGCGGCTGCGAGCAGCGGGCTGATCGGCGGAATCGAGTGTCGCGCGTTCCAGCGCCGCGCATTCCGCCTGCACTACTTTCAACAAACAGCGCCTGAAGCTCGCCCAGCCTGTTCTGCAACTCGCGCGAACGCTATTCTTCCTGCAACGCGCGCTGCTCGGCGGCTTCGCGCCGATTCGTGTGCAGCGCGAGCCGCCGCTCGCTTTCTTCCACTTTTTCGGCGAGCCGCTGGACTTCGGCTTCCAGTTGGGATGCATAGCGCTCCACGCTCAGTTCCTGCAAGCGCATCTGCTGCTTTCCAGTTTGTCTCCTCTCAGGTCCGTATTTTCTTTTCCAGCGCGACCAGACGCCGGATATCCGCGCGATTCGCCGCGCCCACGAGATGCGACAGCATGTGCAATTCGCCGAACGCCGACTGCCGCACTTCGATATTCGCCTGCGGATGCGTCATCAGCGCTCAGTACGCGGGCGGGATGTCGCCCGACAAGCGCGTCCGTCGTTCCACAGCGCGAGGACGGCGTCGAAGCGGCGGATCGCGCCGGCGTAGCGTTCGTCAAGCGACTTCTGCAGCGCCTTCGCCGCCGCGCCGCCCGCAATCGCCAGTTCGATGGTGGCGGGCGTGGTGAATGTCGAGGTCGCTGGCGTTATGGCGGTTGAAATCGATAAATTTGGGCACGAGCTTGCGCAATTCGCCGGTCGACAGGCACGTGCCGATGATCGAGCAATGCAGATGACGATCCAGCTCGTGCAAGCGCACGCGACGGCGCGTGCGGCGCCAATCGGCGGCGCTTGGCTGGCAGCATCCATCCGGATAGCTTGCCCGATGTTCAACGCCGAGCGGAGTTGTGTTCGTGCGGGCGAGTTGAAACGGCGGGGTCTGCTCATCGCCTCGGTTCGATCGGCTTGGTGCGAAAGGCTGGCGGCGATTCGCGCGGCTGTGTCTCGACTGTCAGCTCGCAATATAGAATATAATAAACCTTCAATCTCGAATAGGGAAGGAATGCCGCCCGCGCATCGCCGGACTACGGCGCGGCGCTCACACACGGCGTATGCTACGGCTTCGGCGCTCGGCCACTCGACGCCGTTCATCGCACGTCTTTCAATCGCACGTATCGCTTCTGATTAGGAGAAACCGCATGGCCCGGGTTGAAGTCAAGGTTCCGCAGCTTTCCGAATCCGTCACCGAGGCGACGATGTTGCCCTGGAAAAAGAAAGCGGGCGACGCGGTGACGCAAGACGAAATCCTCGTCGAACTCGAAACCGACAAGGTCGTGCTCGAAGTGCCCGCGCCTGCATTCGGCGTGCTCGCTGAAGTTACGAAGAAAGAAGGCGATGTCGTCCACGCCGATGAAGTCCTCGCCGCGATCGATACGGAAGCCAAAGCCTCGGCTGCTCCGGCCCCCGCTCCCGCCGCCAGTACGCCTGCACCTTCGCCTGCGGTGCCGAGAGCCGCACCAGCGCCCTTGCCCGCTCCTGCAGCAGCACCGCAAGGCGGCAACGCGGACTTTGACTTCATCGTGATCGGCTCCGGGTCGGGCGGCTACATCGCCGCGATCCGCGCCGCGCAGCTCGGCAGACGCGTGGCCTGCGTCGAAGAATGGATCAACCACGCCGGCAAGCCGAAACTCGGCGGCACGTGTCTGAATGTTGGCTGCATTCCGTCGAAGGCGCTGCTCGCATCGTCCGAACAGTTCGAAAAGGCCGCACTCCATTTCGATGAACTCGGCATCCGGATGGACAACCTTTCCGTCGACGTCGACAAAATGGTCAAGCGCAAGGAAGCCATCGTCGAGAAGATCACGGGCGGCGTCGAATTTCTGTTCCGCAAGAACAAGATCACGTGGCTCAAAGGGCACGGCAAGCTGGCGGGCAAGGACGGTGGCAACTACAAGATCGAAGTGAGCGGAGACGGCAAGAGCGAAACCCATACCGCGCAATACGTGATCATTGCGACGGGCTCGAAGGCGCGGCATCTGCCGAACGTGCCCGTGGACAACAAGCTCATCTCGGACAACGAAGGCGCGCTCGCCTTCGACGCCGCGCCGAAGAAGCTCGCCGTGATCGGCGCGGGCGTGATCGGGCTGGAACTCGGCTCGGTGTGGCGCCGGCTGGGCGCGGAAATGACCATTCTCGAAGCGCTGCCCGACTTCCTCGGCACGACCGACACGGCCTTGCAGAAGGAAGCCGCCAAGCTCTTCAAGAAGCAAGGACTGACTATTCATCTCGGCGTGAAGATCGACGGCGTGAAGACGTCGGATTCCAGCGTGTCGGTTTCTTACAAGGACAAGGACGGCAACGCGCAGACGCTGGACGCGGACCGCCTGATCGTCTCGATTGGACGCGTGCCGAACACGGACAACCTCGGCCTTGATTCGATCGGTCTGGCGACGGACGAACGCGGCTTCATTCCGGTCGATAACCATTGCGCGACGAAAGTGCCGAACGTCTACGCCATCGGCGATGTCGTGCGCGGCCCGATGCTGGCGCACAAAGCAGAAGACGAAGGCGTGCTGGTGGCGGAAATCATCGACGGGCAGAAGCCGCATATTGACTACAACCGCATTCCGTGGGTGATCTACACGCATCCGGAAATTGCGTGGGTCGGGCAGACGGAGCAGGCACTGAAGGCAGAAGGACGCGCCTACAAGACCGGTCAGTTCCCGATGCTCGCCAATGGCCGTGCGATGAGTATAGGCGAGACGGATGGCTTCATCAAGGTGATCGCGGATACATCGACCGACGAGATTCTCGGCGTGCACATCATCTCGGCAAATGCGTCGGATCTGATCGCTGAAGCTGTCGTTGCGATGGAGTTCAAGGCGGCTTCGGAAGATATCGGGCGCATTTGCCATCCGCATCCGTCGCTTTCGGAAGTGACGCGTGAGGCGGCGCTTGCCGTCGACAAGCGCGCGCTGCACATCTGACGGCCAACACCCGGGGCGCTGCCAGCGCTTCGGTCAATTTCGCTCAAAACAATGCTTGTCGTTACGCGTTGCGATATGAATATGAGAATATGAAAGTGTATGAATTTGATCAATATCATCTTCGGCAATAATTTGGAAAATCATAGCCGTAGCCGAGGAGCGATATGAAGAAAGATGCCATCAATCAATCATTGAAATTCTCAGCCGAAATGCACGAATCAGCGTCTCCGATATCGCGCGAAAGATAAAGAAGTCTCGTACGGCCGTTGTCTCGCGCATCATGCGCATGGAAGACGAAGGCGTGATTCTCGGTTACGGCGTCGTACTTGCCGACAAGGCGTCCACTATATCGCGCAATCAGGCCTATTTCATCATCAAACATACGAGCGGAGCGGATTGCGCGGAGATCTGGCGGCAGATCAGTCATTTCAGGAACATACTCGAAGGCCACTCGGTATTCGGCGAATACGACCTGATCTAAAGGCCAACATTCATTCGAAAACCTGATGGCGATCAAGACTGTTCTGTCCACGCATCCCAAAGTACGCGAAGTTACGATCAGTCCCGTGCTCAGAAGCTGGATGCTAGCGGCGGACGCCGTGAATCGCTCTCCTGACCGGACAGAGGCCGGCATCACGGAATGCTGACGAGTCCGGCCGTGGTTTCGTTGCGCGGGCTTCGATAGCCGTTCGTGCGACCGCGATATCGCCCGCCGTGGTCAACGAACGGCACATCCGGGCATCTTCTTCCACTTGCGACCTGTCCGCTCCTGCGAGCCAGACGATGCCGGGGCATATCGCCAGATCGACCGTCGCAGGCAATGGGTCGTTCGCCGCGACGAACATCTTGTGTCCGCGATAGGTCGGCAAAGCACGCAGGCGCGCCAGCAGCGCGTCGTCGAATCCGGCGAACCGGCTGGATCGTCGTTCGCAAGGAAGACGATGTGCCCCTGTTGCACAAGCCGTGAACGTGCTGCCGACAGATCTTTTCCAAGGTACGCGCCCACCGCCAGTTCCAGAAGATGCGGTACGTAGCAGTCTCGAAACAGTTCGGGTGCCAAACGGCCGTGAAGCTGACGTGAAGCCGTGCGCCGGCTTCGATTATCACAGAACCGTCTGGACTGGCGAGCAATTCCATGTGCAGCGCGGGCCGAGACGCACGCCCAGCGAGCGGGCGGCACGAACCGTGTAATCGATGAGATCCGCATGCCGGGAAGCGTGAGGATCGAGGGCGTCGAGCCCGGCATAAACGAAGTTCGAGCCATTGCGCGTTTCCTTGCGATACCGGCACACGGACGCAACAGAATAGCCGCCGCCATATTCGACGACATATTCGTCGCCCTGCACGAAGGGCTGCACCACGAAGCCACGATTGCGTTCGCCGAGATCGTTGACTTTTCCCCATCCACAACGCCTGAGCGCGTCCGCCACGCCCTCGCGCTCTCGTGCGAACATGACGCCGTCAGTCGAGGCCAAATTCAACGGTTTGACAACGAACGTCCGCTCGTCGATGCATGAAGGCAAGTTACCGATTTCCGTTTCGTCGTGAAGCAACACGGAAGGAATATGTCTCAGGCCGGCTGCTTCCAGCGCTCGCTGCATGTCGTACTTGAAGCGTTGCAGTGACGTGGTCTCGGACGGATTTCCCGGCAGGCCCAGCCGCGCCGCCAACGCCTCGGCTGCGGCGACGCCCATTTCGCAGCCCGCGACTACGGCGATGAACCGGCGGCCCGCAAAGCGTTCCAGAGCGGAATCGATATCGAAGATGGCATTCCCGACGAAATGGCGAGACTGAAAGCCCTTCGACACGCGTGCGGAAATGTCCGGCGACGACCATACTGCGATGCACTCGAAGCCTAGACGCGCGAACTCGGGCGCGTAAGCGACGCCGCTGGAAAACGGATCGACGATGATGGTTTCTTTCATGAACGAATTTTCAGCAGAGGTTATTTTGTTTGATTGAGTTGCGCGGCAGCGTCGCGCGTCATATATTCGGGACGCGGCCGCCAGACGAGGCAAGCAAACAGAACCAGCCCGACACTCACGAAGAACCATGGCGCGGCCTGCAGACGGACGGCGTTGGGACACGGCCACGGAGAGCAGCAGCGGCGCCGCGCTTTGCATCAGCAGGTAATAGACTGACCGAAGCGGTGCATTCGGCGTCCGCGGGCACGGTTGCCAGTTCGATGAGTTGCCAGCGCAGACCGATGCGCAGTTGATTGACGCCGAAGCCGATGCCGAAGCAGGCGGCGATGGAAAGCAAGGACACGCCGGAGAACACGAGCACGGCGTTCATCACGACGACGCTGAGCGCGGCCGCGAATTCAGACGTGCGCAGCCCGGGCAGCACGGCCGAGCAAAACGCGCCGATGCCTGCCATGGCGCTCGCCATGTCGAAATCGGCCGCGGTCCAGTGATTGATCGATTGATAGGCGACGGGCGTCAGTGTGTTGAAGGTGCCATATGAAGAAAGTGAAAGCCGATGACGCCGAGCGTGATGCTCAACGTTTTCAGGGCGCGCGAATCGAGCCGGCTTGGCGATGCTTCGCCGGCTCCCGGCTTCTCGTTCGCGGCGGGCGCCGCGCCGGCATCCTTTCCGGCGAACAAGATCGCGCCGAGAGGCGTGGTCCCGAGACCCGCCGCACAGAGCGACAACGTGAACACATTGATGCCGAGCCGTTCCAGCAGCACGCCGCCCAGCGCCGCGCCGCCAAATCTGAATGGTGGTCTGCATCCAGCGGGCCGCGCGGTCGCTGGCCATGCCCGTCGTCAGCGTAAAGCGTGTGTTGAGCGCTTCCAGCGCACTCGTCGTGAAATAGCCGAGTATGCCCATGACAAGCGCCACCGCGACCAAACCTGCGACGGAGTGCAGCGCGCCGAAGGTCACCGCGGGGCAGATGACCGCGTATCCGGCAAGAATCGGAGCATGAGTGTATTCCGGAACGACGGACCGCCGCGCATGCCACGACGCTGACGCAAACGTTGCAGGGTGAGCGGGAGAACGACCGAAAAGCAGAGCACCACGCCGATCGTCATTGCCATGTCGATGCCGGTCAGCAGCGTGACCAAAGGATGGATAAAACAACTTCAGTTGCCGGCTCATTGCGTGGATCCTTCTTTTGATTCATGGGGACATTGGTCGAGGAAGCGGGCTTCCATCCATACGCGGACGTCGCCTTCCTGTACAACGACGGAAAGGTGGGCGCTGCGTGTCACGACAGGCAGCGCGTGACGGCTGATGGTGTTGAAGCGGATAGGCGTTGTCATGCCACGGACAAACGATGCGCGTGCCGCCCGCCAAACGCTTGCCGAAGTTCAGCGGGCCGCCGCGATGCGGGCATTCGCTCGGCGCACCACAACGCGGCCCTGGTCCGTCAGCGTGAAATAGCGCTTCCCGCCGACCGACATCGCGTTGAACCGTTCGAGTTCGAGAGTCAGGATCTGCATGTCAGTTCAGTGCCGTGAGGGAATAGCGGCATTCATCGGACGTCACGATCGAGCCATGCAGATGTCGGCGCGGAATAACAATGCTTTCGCCGCCCCGCAGATGTATGCTCACGAATGGCGATGCGATCACGGTGATCTCGCCCGTTTTGACGTGGAAAAACTCGGACACATCATGCGTATGCGTGACCGACAACTCGCCCTCGCTCTCGACGAAGGTATGCGTGTGCGCGTTGACCGGCGCCACGGGCGCCTGCGACGCAGTCAGCGGGGCGAGCCGTTCGTTCCAGGCCAGGTGAGCGAAGAGATCCTGGCCGGCAACGTCCTGAAGGAACCGGAATTCTTCGAAACCTCGCACGCACGATGTCTGGCAGGATCGCGTCGCCGTATTCCTGTACGGGGCGGGCATGATCAGTCGCTCGAACGCCATACGCCCATGGTGAACGTCGATATACGCGTATTCATCGAAATACAAGGTATCGAATTCGTCGCCGAATGCGAGCCTGATCGTGCGCGACTGGGTCTGCGTCGCATACGCGAAGCTCGCTTCCGTATAGTAAAAAGCGCGCCCAAATAACGGAAGAAGTGCTGATGATTAGCCGAGATGTAGTGGAAGTAGTTCGTCAGCGCCATGGATGGCGCGGTGTAGAACTGCCAGTAGTGATGCGTGGTGGCGTTCAGGCCGGCCTGACGCATCATTTCCTCGAAAATGGTGCTGTGCTTCTTCTCGTGCATACCATAGCCGTATTCTTCGATCAGAATCTTGAACAGCTCGCTCTGATGTGCACTGAAATTGCCGAGCACGTTGCGCGCCATCGCCTATGCCTCCGCGAGGAAATCGCCTGCGCACTGAACGAGAAAGAAGCGAATGGCGTCTCTGGGCCGGTTCGAGTTCGCCACGAAGCGTGTAACATGCGGATTCCGCTCAGGGTCAGGGTGTTTTCCGCCAATGCCTTGAACGATTCCACCGTCCAGCTGCCCATCACGCCGAGTTCATTGTCCAGCCAGCCAAACGCATAACGTTCGAGCACGGGCCGGATGATCTGCCCGGCGACGCGATAGTCGTCCGCATAAAAGTCGTTCATTTCGCCGCGGCTGAACTTCCCCTGACGCGGCAACATGACATGGTCCTGTTCATAGCTCGTTTGCAGCAGACGCTGCACAAGAAGATGACCGGGAGCACTCAGTTCGCTCACCGTGAGAGGGCGCGAAAACATGCCGCGCCGCACGTCCTACGGATGTGACGGACGTTGATAAGGACTGTGCGAAAAGAAGCCGGCCGGCTGACCGTTGAGAGCATGTCCGGCAAAATATTCGAGTGCGTCATCCACCGTTGCGCGGCCGGTGGCCGCCGGGGCGTCCCTTCTCTTGATTCGTTCATGTCTTCATTCGATCGGAAAATAGAAATACTAAGCAACCCGGTCGAAAGGACGATATCCAAAAGAACTGGAACACATGGCGATAGCGACTGGCCTTAGCGATGTTGACTAGTTGCACCTCACCCCGCCCAACGACAACGCTTTAGTCCATTGAACCAATGGAATTGCACTGATCCTAAAGGTGCATGAGCAAAATGAATCCGAGTGAAGCCGAGCGCGAAGAACTGCTGTCGATGCAGCGCAGCCGAACGATGGCCGTTGGCCAGGTGGGGCGAGCGCGGTTGATCCTGCGGGGCCTCGCGCGGGGCGATCATGAACGAACTGCGATGCGATTCGCGTTTCATTACCATATGGCAAACCCGT
>LELG01000067.1 GCA_001045575.1 Candidatus Burkholderia pumila | reverse complement strand
GGCACACGACCCGGGTGCCTGCCGTACAGGCCCGCCAGACGCTCACCGGCAAAACGGGTTTGCCATGTGGTGATGAAACGCGAATCGCGTCGCAGTGCGTTCATGATCGCCCCGCTCGAGGCCCCTTTCGTCGAGCAGCAGGATCAACCGCGCTTGCCTCACCTGGCCAATGGCCATCGTTCGGCTGTGCTGCATCGACAGCGGTTCTTCGCGCTCGGCTTCACTCAGATTCATTTTGCCCATGCACCTTTAGATCGGTGATAGGTGTAATTTCACTGGTTCAATGGACTAGCCGAACGCGCACCGGGCGGTTTGCGCTTCTTCGTCGTCGATGCGGGTGCGATCACGGACATGGATTACTCGGCATCGCGCACGGTTTGCGATCTCATCGAAAACCTGCATGTGCGTGAGATCGCGGTCATCTTCGGACGCGTGAACCGGTACTTGCCTTGCGCGCCGGCATGGACCGGCATGGCGTGACGAAGATCGTCGGTTCATCGAACGTATTTTCGACGCTGCATGAAGCGCTCGCGGCGACGGGCGTGGATCCGGCTTCTGCTTCGCGCGATCCAGGCACCATTTAAGCGACGATCAGTTCCGGCCCGCGCGACGCGAGCGCACGCCGCAAGGCTTTGCCCGGCGCGCTTTCAGTGACGAGATAGCGCACGGTCTCGAAGCCGCGGATACGCACCGGCGTCACCGCGCCGAACTTCGAGCGGTCCGCGACGACGACCGCGCACGATGCCGCCTGCGCCGCGACGAACGCGAAATCCGCGTGATACTGCTGCAACTGCTGAACGGTATCGAGACCGAAGACGGCGTCTTCGCGTTCCGCGAGTTCGCCGCCGAGCAACGTCACGCGATTGCCATTGCACCGCCCGAGCAACAGCGCGATGCGCCAGTCGTTCGTATAAACGCAGAGCCGGTGCCGGTCCGCAAGGCCCGCGTAAGCGCCTGCGTGGTACTCCCCGAATCGATGATGAACGATGATGCTCCGTCCGGCACGAACGCCGCCGCGCGCACGCCGATCCGCTGTTTCGCCGCCGCGTTTTCTCCTTCGCGCACATATCCACATGCGGCTCGCCGTTCGCGGTGCGCGAATCCACCGATAGCGCGCCGCCGTGCGTCGTCACGAGGCCGCGTTCGGCTAGCGTGTTGAGATCTCGCCGCACGGTCTCGCACGAAACCGCGAGCGCGCCGTGCTTGTCGAGTCCGGACAGGATGTATTGATGACGTTGTTCGGCGAGCATCGGTTAGGGAGAGTGTTCGTCGGATTATTTCCGTGAGGAAGCGTGTGGAGTTTAGCGGCCTTGTGTGTGGCAAAACGTTGGCACGGCGCGCATTGCAGTTCTCGACAAGACGCGCCGCTTCCGGACACGAATACTTCGGCGTTTCCGCTTTCATCGCCTGCCTCATGCTTGCCACACTCCTGGCGCCGGTCTTCGTGCTGCTGCTATGTCGACGGGATTCATCGTCGCTCGCGCAATCACCCCTTATGTCGATACGCGCGGTCTGGCCAAGCGGACGCGAAGCCGTGCGCCATGTGCTTGCGGGCGCGATGCTCCACAAGACATTTATCTCGGCGCGAGTTACTGGGCGATCGCGCATGGCCTCGGCGCGGGCGTGATGGCGCTGCTGGGTTCCTTGCAGCCGCTGTTGACGGCGGCGATTGCTTCTCGCCTCTTCGGCGAACGACTTTCGAAGCGCGCATGGGGCGGGATGATGCTCGGGTTGATCAGCGTGGCGGGCGTGCTTGCGCCGAAACTTGCGGTAGGCGGTGGCGGACACATTTCGGAGTCCGGTTTCGCGCCATGGCTCGTTGTCGGCATCGGCTCTGTGTTGGCGATCACGGCAGGTACGCTGTATCGTATCAGAAGACATCGCTTGCCACTGCGGACCTTCGCAGTGCGAGCGCGTTGCAGAACGCGGGCGCAGCGCTCGTGGCACTGGTGCTGACGGTGTTGCTGGGATTGCTTCGGTGACGGCGTGGGTGTCGCTCACGCGGGGCATCGTTATGCTGTCGGGCGTGGCCACGACGCTGCTCGTGTGGATGGTCCGGCGTGGCGAGGCATCGTGGGCGACGGCGCTGCTGTTTCGTTTCTTGTGCCGCCGCTGGCTGCGGTGGAGAGTTACGTAATGTTGGGGGAGAGGTTGGCGGGGAACAGGTGGCGGGGTTTGGGCTTGCGCTCCTGGGCGTGTTGCTCGCGCGGGGAAAGTGACGTGACGTTTGTCGCTCACGCGCAAGTATGACTCAATCCACCGTATCCGCCCCCTTCGGAATGTTCGCCCACGTCGCCACATTCGGCCCCGGCGACCACGAAGGCCGCGCTTTGCGCGCCGTATCGATAACGACGACATAGTGCCCCGCCCACGGCGTCGTCTTGCGCGTCGGCTTGAGAATCCACATCGACTGGCCTTCGGCGGCGCGCGCTTCGTATTGCGCGTCGATGATGCCGTGGTGATCGAAGAAGACGTTGAGCGTCGATGGAATCCGCACGCAGCCCTTCGAATGCCGCATGCCGAGCAGCGGTTCCAGTTTTTCGTGGTCGGTGGCGTGCATCTGGAAGCGCATCGGGGATGTGCCGCCACGGCCCCAGCCGCGTTCGCTGTCGGTCCAGCCGAAGTCGTAGATACGTAGGTCGCGTGCGCCGTAGCCGCGAATCTGATACTCGTTCAGCGAGCCTTCCGCGCGAAAATCCATGTTGCCCGGCACATGCTGGAACACGCCGAGCGGCGTCAGAAAGTGATCGTAAGTGCCGGGCCGTCCCGTCGATACCGGCGATGCGCCGATCATCGACCACGCGTCATCGGGTTTCGCCCTGAAATACAGGAAGATCGCCTGCACGTTCGCCGCGCGATCCACCAGCACGACGAATTCGTTCGCCAGATCGCCGTGGCCGTTGTCATCGAGTTGATGTTGCAGCGCGCGGCCATACGCCTGCTGATCCGCAAGCGGCACGTTCAGCCGCCGCGTGACCTCCTTTGCGTAAATCTGACGCATATCCAAAGCGTCGGACGATGGCAAATCCATGCGCTGCGCGAGATTCGGTTCGGGTAATTCAGGCGGTAACGGGACTTCGGGCGCTTGAGCTTCGGATGCCACGCTGGCGGTGCTCACCGCCGCCTCGGCTTTGGATGCCGCTGAAGCAGAAGCCGCCTGCGCCAGCATCGGCATGGGCCTGACGCCGCCCTGCGCAAGCGTCGACGATGCCGCCGATGCCCCGGACGACGCGGGTTGCACGCCCACCATCGCCGGAAAAGTATTCAGCGCGATGCATACCGCGCCCCAGATGCTGCCCGTGCCGAACGGCGCCTTGTTCTTTCCTGCCTGCTGCATTGACTCTCTGCCTTGCTGTCATCGAAGAACGGCTTAGCAAGGATCGTTCCGCGCAGGCGCCGAGGACACAGCCTCTGCGCAATCGCCTCGCCGATATAAGGCACGTCCGTACTGCGCGTCACGGTTGCATAGGCGTGCGACGTGCATGCGCCATGCACTTCGATCTCGCTCGCGTAATCGCCGAGTTCTTTTCTTAGAGAAAACGCCGTGCATCACGAGCCGACAAACGCCGGGGCAAATTCCAGACGAGCAGGTTCATCACATCACCCGAGAAGAGAAAAGAAAAAACTTCATCTTAGTCCTGAATGTCATCAGGCAACCGCGACATTCCGCCAGCGTGGCCCGGTAGCCCTGAAGCGCGCTCAGAACCCGCATGACATGCTCGACAGATTCGGAACGGTTCGGCCAGTCGCCCGCCATCGTGTTCTGGGCGTCTTCTGGGCGTCTTTCAGCGTGATATCGCCAGTGCAGACGCAGCGCTTCAGATACACCGCGGGCCGCTCCTTGCGACGCTGCCCCGCGCGGCCTTCCCAGCGCCGCAGATCGAGATTGGTGAGCGAAGTCGGAGAACCACCGAGCAGCACCGGCATCCGGTGATCGAGCGCATATTCCGCCGCGAAGGATTCATCGATGCTCCGCTGCTTCAGAAGCTTTTCCTTCTGCTTAATCTGCGCATCGAAGGATGGCAGCACGGGATCGACGTAGCCAGGCGCGCAGATCGTATCGACGATGGTCGACTGGGTCACATGAGAGGATCGAGCCACTCGGGCTTCTATGCATTCGCCATGCCAGGCGCAGACGAAAGTGCGACACACAACGCGGCGAGCACAGCGCGCGAGGAGCGTCGCCGGCGTGTCGCATGCAGAACGGTGATGATCGGTTCTCTTCGATTTATACCTCGTTAGCGCAATTTTGAACACCCGGCTCGCCGGCGCGCCGGTAATTTTGAGATTAGTTGAGCGTCAATTAGAAACACATGGGTGCCGATCGCCACTTTTTGAAGCGTCTACTGTGTTGCGGTGATGCACTCATCGCGCGACGGTCGCGCCAAGGGCGGTACCGAGCGCGGCGGCGGTAAATGCGTCGAAGGATTTTTTCGACGGCATGCGTGTGGCTGGCATCGAGCAACGCGCGCTCGCACATGCCTTGCAGATCGACGCACGCCTCCATGAACGGCGCCACCCCGATCAGCGCAGCCGCACCTTTCATGCGGTGCGAAATGTCGCGCAGCCGCGCGTAATCGCGAGCGTCATGTGTGGCGCGGGCATCGGCGAGGTCTTGTTCGTTCGCGGTCTGTCTTCAGGATATCAATGAGTGCGGCCTGGCCACCGCCGAAAGTGCTTAGCAAGGCGGCATCGCAGGGTTATTCGATGCGTTTCATCATGTACTGTACGCGCGCGGGCATCGCGGCGAGCAACACATCGCGCAACACATCGCGCAACACATCGAGGCCGATAGGCTTGACGAGGCACATCGTCATGCCCGATGCCAGCGCGCGCCGCCGCCGCTTCCGGCTGCGCATTCGCCGTCAGGCCGACGACCGGAATCGCGCTTTCGACTGCGCGCTGCGCTTCGTCCTCGCGGACCGCGCGCGTCAACTCTTCGCCGCTCATTTCGGGCATGGAGCAATCGGTGAGGATTGCGTCGAAGGCGAAGGCGTCCAGTTCCGCGCGCCACGCGCTCAGCGCCGCGCGGCCATCGAGGCAAGCCGTGTCGATGCGCCTAGCAGCCGAAGCTGCCCGTCGAGCACGATCCGGTTCGCCGGATGATCGTCGATGATCAGCACACGCCTTGCAGCAAGCGCGTTCAGAGGCGCTTCGGCTGGCGTGGCCGCGTGCGCCGCACAAGCGTCGGCTTCGGCGTCCGCTTCAGCCTCAGGGAAGGACACGTTGCACCATGAACCGCGTCCCGCGCCCCGCTTCGCTCCATAGTTCGATGCCGCCGCCCATCATCGTGACGAGACGTTGCAGATGGCAGTCCCGTGCCGCCGAAGCGCCGCCTGCCGGTCCTGCAGAATGCTGACGCCCGTGTCGGACACCGCAAGCGTGAGGGGGCGCCACGCCATACCATACATCAACGTGACCGCGCCTTTATCCGTGAACCTGATCGCGTTCGACAGCAGGTTGCCGACGATCTGCCGCAGGCGCTGACCATCCGCAAGCACCCAGGCGGCACCGTCCGCATCCTCGCACACCACATTCTCAACGCGATGCCCTTCGCCCACGCTGCCTGCTCATATATACCCATACATATACCCGCGACACCAGCGACCCACGCTTCGAGTTCCAACGGCGCAGGCGTCAATGTCAGCCGTTCCACTTCGATCTTTGCTATCTAGCAAGTCGTCGATCATGCCGAGCAGGTCGCGCGCCGCGCGATGCGCCGTCGTCAGCGCGCGTTCGGTCGCTGCGCGGTCGCCGGGCACGCGCAGTTCGAGTTCGAGCAGGTCGAGGACGGCGTTCATCGGCCTGCGGATTTCGTGGCTCATCATCGCCAGAAACATCGATTTCGCGCGATTGGCGGCTTCGGCTTCTTCCTTTACGGCGCGCATGGCGCTTTCAGCGGCGATGCGCCGGACAATCTGCACGCGCAACGAAATTGCCCAGACGGCGATCACTAGCAGCAAGGCCGCCATGAGCGCCGCGCCCAGCCCTGGGGCTTGCGCCGCTCCCACAACGCGTCCGGATGCTCTATCAGATCCAGCGCGAACGGATGGCTTCGAGCTGCGGCGGCAGTGGCGCGGCAATCGCGCGATTCACGATGCCCAGCAATATCGGCTCACGCGACGCCATCAGCAAACGAAATGGAATTGGCTTCGTGGACAGCACGCCGGTGATCGTCAGCGCGCCACGGTATGCGTTGGGCGTAATTGGCGAACGCGAGTTCGATGACGGTCGCATCGGCCCGGCCATCGGCGACGGCGCGAAACTGGCCGTCGAGCGGATGCGTATAGATGGAAGCGCGCGCCCCACCCATCCGCACGCACGAAATTTTCGATGGCCGAGTAATGCGGCAAGGCCACGCGCTTGCCCGCGAGCGCGGCGGAATTCGCGCAGGCGCGGACGGTCCGACGCCGTCACGATGGCGAAAATGCCCTCGCCCATCGATGCGGACGGGCTCGCCGCCCGGCAAGGTTGAGAGATTGCCCGCCCCGGACGGCACGATCATCGATTCGCCGCTCTTCAGGTCGCTGTAGAGTTGTTGCATCGACGCCCGCATGCGCGGCTCGAAACGCAGGCCGGTAATGCGCGCGGATCCATGCCTTTTCCTCTTCCGTGAGCGCGATCGGCTCCTTGCACGTGAAGACGTACGCGCCGGGAATCCAGCGCACGTTTTGCATGAGCGCGAAGTTCGGCGGCAAGGCGGCAAGTGCGTCGTTCACGCTGGCGCAGCGTATCGGCCTGGGCATTTTGCGGAAACGCGAAGCTGTAGCCGATTTCATCGAATACTGCGTAACCGGTAACCGCGAGATTCGGCAGATCGAATGCTCGATTGCATACGCGGCGGCGGTCATGTGGCCGACGACGGCATCGGCGTCGCCGCCAAGTGAGACAGCAAGCAACGCCGCGATTAGGTCAGGATAAGCATTCGGCTGTAACGCCGGATACGCCGCCTGAAGACGCGCGGCGGAAGTCTGCGCATCGACATAAGCCAGACGATGCGTCGGCGCGTGCTTCTGCTGCGGCTCGATGTATATTTGCTTGACCGGATAGTACGGATCGCTAATCTTTAAAGCACTGCTATCTTCACCCGTCGCGTCCGTCACCATGTCAATGTCTCCTTTGACAAGCGCATCGGTCACAACGAATGACGCGTCGCAAAGAAACGCCAACGCAACGGCAAGCCAAGTCGCTCGGCGACAGCCTGAGCATACGCCGTCGAAATGCCGTGCGGTACGCCAGGGCCCGATGAGCAATGATCGACCGAATCCGCCGTATCGAGCGGCGGCACCATGCCCGGCATCGCGCCGATGACGAGCGGCGCCGCGTGTGCGTCGGTCAACAGAACGAAACACAGCGCGCATATCGCCGGCGTCATGCACGATCGCGCGCCGTGTGTTGCACGGCGCGAAACGCAGTATCATGCGCAGGCACGGTCTCGGCCTTCTGCGCACGGGACCAGACGCGATGCTTGTCCAGCGTATCGAGGAAGCTGCAGCAGCTTGCCCACATCGCTACCGACGGACACGCCGTCATCGCCGCTCGGCAGATGCGAGACGGCCAGCACATCCTCACCGTCGCCGATTGCACCGATCGCCTTCAGATGCTTGTACCGACTCCAGTACGAAGACGCGCATAGCCGGATTCGGACAGCATCGGCAACTCCTTCAGCGACGACTTGCCGAGTTCCTCCGCGCTCGCATTCTTCTTCGGCTCGGGCAGGCCGATGTTTTCGGCAACACGCGCGGCCAGCGTTTCATCGATATTGGCAAGAATTCCGAGCTGACGTTCGCGGATGAATTTACGTTCGACCTTCGAAAGCTCAAAGCTCAAACGGAATACCCGCCGACGATATGATCCTTTTCCGCATCCGTCATGCTATTCTGCAATAGCATCGCTTGCGAATAGTGATCAGCGAACGACGGGCTGCGCTTGCGGATCTTGTCGCCTTCGATTGCGCTGCGTATAATTCTCGAAGCCGCCACATGCCGCTGCGGGCGCGGTTTTCTTTGGCTATCCGCCATCGATCGAATTCGGTTCGTAGAACGCCTGACCTTTGTCGATGGTCATGCGATGTATCGCGTCGCGCTGGCCCGTTGTGCGCGGGCGCGATCGGATGATTAATCGGAATCTCGTGGAAGTTTGGCCCGCCGAGACGGCTGATCTGCGGTCCGTGTACGAGAAGAGACGGCCTTGCATCAACGGATCGTTCGAGAAGTCCAGACCCGGCACGATCTGCTCCGGACAGAACGCGACCTGCTCCGTTTCCGCGAAGAAGTTGTCGGGATTGCGATTCAGTGTGAGCTTGCCGGTCATCTTCAGCGACACGAGTTCTTCTGGAATGGTCTTGGTAGCCTCGAGCAGGTCGAAGTCGAACTTGTGTTCATCTTCTTCCTCGACGATCTTCATGCCCAGTTCCAATTCCGGATAGTCGCCGTTGTCGATAGCTTCCCACAGATCGCGGCGATGATAATCCGCGTCCTTGCCCGCGAGCTTCTGCGCTTCGTCCCACAGCAACGACGCGGAACCGATCGTCAGCCGCCCGCCAGTGGAACTTCACGAAGCGGCCCTTGCCCTGCTCGTTGATGAAACGGAATGTGTGGATGCCGAAGCCTTCCATGGTGCGGAAGCTTTTGGGGATGGTGCGGTCGGACATGGTCCACAAAACTATATGCGCCAACTCCGGCACGAGCGAGACGAAATCCCAGAACGTATTGGGCGGCTCGGGCTTCACGGCATGAACGAAGTCGGAGAATTTGATCGCGTCCTGAATGAAGAACACCGGCATGTTGTTGCCGACCAGATCGAAGTTGCCTTCTTCCGTGTAGAACTTGACCGCGAAGCCGCGCATGTCGCGCACGGTATCCGCCGAACCGCGCGAGCCCTGCACGGTCGAGAAACGCACGTAGACCGGCGTTTCCTTCGACGGGTCCTGCAGGAACGCGGCCTTCGTCAATTCCGCCTGCGATTCGTACACCTTGAACATGCCATGCGCCGCCGCGCCGCGCGCGTGGACGATCCGTTCGGGAATGCGCTCGTGATCGAAGTGCGTGATTTTTTCACGCATGATGAAGTCTTCGAGCAACAACGGACCACACTCGCCCTGGCGGAGCGAGTTCTGGTTATCGGAGATTTTGACGCCGTGATTGGTCGTCAGCGCCTGATCGGTGGCATCGCTGCGGAACGTTTCGAGCGATTCGACTTTGGCGTTCGTGTTATTTTGAGACGGCGTGCGGGCAACGCCGCTCGGCTGCTTTTGGGTCGGCATGTGCAGGAACTTTTGTGGGGGTGCAAGACGAAATTCGATGTTTGGCGTCTTATTTCCACAAGCAGTGTTCCCGCACATTGTTGAAAACCGCTATTGCGGTGATAGAGGATCCCCCTTCTTCTTCTCCAGCGTCGTCTTCTGAAGCGCGACGATCCGGCTCATCGCCGCGTGATTCGCGGTGGCGGCGTCATACATGTTCGCCAGATCGCCTTTGAGTTGCGTGCGCGATCCGCCATCGAGATACACTATATGTGTACCGACGGATAGGACGTCACCGACAGATTCTGCCGCACGGTCTTGTCGATTAGCGGCATCTGCTGAAGATCGATGATGGTCTGATAGAACGGCGTCACGAAGTCATACATGCCGTTCGCGGGTCAGCACGTTCAGATCGATGTTGAGCGCCATGACCGCAGCAAGATCGCCCGCCGTGTACAGATGACGTTGCCCTTCGAATCAACGCCCTTCTGCGCGCCGGTCGGGTCCGTGTGCCTGAAGTCCCAGTTGAGAAACGCCTGATCGTTCAGGTCCGTGAACGACGACGTCGACGTGAACTTCAGCTGCTCGTTCAGGTAGCTGTTCCACATCGATGTGTAGACGCCACTCACCGCTGTCATGGTCGGGATCGTTGCTGCCTGAGTTCGGGTCGATCTTGCCCGCGATGCCGCTTGAAATGCCGGTCACGCGGCCATCGTATGAACCGAGCGCTTCGCCTTTGGACTTCAGAAGCGTGGTCAGGAAAAGCGAGTTGCCACGGATGTCGTACGCGGCGATGTCGAGGCTCCACGCAATCAGCGTCGCCTTGTCGATGCCGGTGTACTCCGGCAATTTTTCGACCACTTCGTCGTCCGTCTGCGGAAACTTGCGCAGCGCATTGAGGTAGCCCGTGCGCGCGTACTGCGCCATTTCTTCCATGAACGCCAGCAGTCGGTCGGCGTGGGATGCACGCCGAGCCTCTTGTGATACCACGCGTCCGCCGCCGCGGTCGACAGCGCACCGACCCGAGTGATGCCGTTCAGGTCGATGCCATCCTCATGCAGATTGTAAGCGAGCACACAACTGCGCGCCGTGCCATATGACTCGCCGAACAGAAACTTCGGCGAATTTCAGCGATTGTTCTTCGTCAGATACCGCTTGATGAATTGCGCGATGAAACCCGCGTCCTGATCTACGCCCCAGAAATCGCGGTTCTTATTCGGCGCAATGCCCGCCGAATAGCCCGTGCCGACCGGATTGATGAAGGCTCGGCATCGCCGTCCTGATGCGGCGCGGCGCGAACGAGCCAAGCAACACGAATACGGACGACGAGCCCGGCCCGCCGTTGTAGAAGAACGTGAGCGGGCGTTTTTCTTCCTTCGCGCCGTCTTTCGTGAAGGCGACGTAGAATATTTTCGCGTCCGACTTCGATCTGCTCGGATCGACGGTCACGAGATGGCCGACGGTCGCCGTGTAGTCAATCTTCTCGCGGCCAATTGTCAGCGTGTGATGCGTGATGGCGACATTTTCATCGGCCTGGGTGGCATCGACGGAATCGTCGGGGCCGTTGCCGTAGGGCGTCGGGTCGAAGTACGGCTGGTCTTTCTTGCCGGACGGTTTCTTCGCGGTGTTTTTTGCGGCTGTTTTCGCAGCGGGTTTTGCCGCCGCTTTTTCCGGCAGCGACGCCACCGCGGCCTGCGCCGCGCCCGCCGCTCTTGGCGACGCGGTGGCGGCGACGGCAGCGGGTGCAAGCGGTGTCGCCGTTGCCGGTTTGTCGTTGGATGCCAGTGAATCGGAGTTCATCGTCATGCTCCAGCATCGTCGTCGTGGTTGTTGTTCACTGTCTTGTCTGCTAGCTTCGTTTCGCGCCACCGCCAAGCGCGGCTAACACCTTCGCGCCGTTCGGACTGCCAAGCCCCGTGCACGCGGTCTTCGCCTTGTACAGCTTCGCGTTGACGAAGCCGGCCGGCGCACCGTTGATGATGATGATCCGCGCGATCAGCGCCGCCCACAAAGGCGCGACCGCGCTGGTACTGCCGACGACCGTTTCCTCGCCGTCGATCAACACCTCGTAGCCGGTTTCATCGAATGCGCCGAAGGGCAGATCGACTTCCGGTTTCGTCACATTATTCCATATAGGCGACCGAGCCGCACACCGGGCAGAAATGCCGCCGCCCCTTCTGCCAAGCTCTACCACACTGCGAGCTTGCCGCTCAACTCTACGGCATCACGCGGAAAGATGGCATACGCGCCGAACGCCGAGCCGTGAACCTGCCGGCAGGTCATGCAATGGCAGGGGCTGGCGCGGATCGGCTGGCCTTTGGCGCGGAAACGGAAAGCGCCGCATGCGCAGCCGCCTTCGTGAATCTGAACGGCCTGAGTCATGGTGAAATTCCTTTAGCACGTTGCCTGCAAGGCGGGTCCACGGTTTGTTACGAGACACGACTCCGAGAACGCACTCATCATGAGCAGAACGGGCACGACAGACACCGCAAGCACCTCGAACGGCACGAGCACCTTGTCCCTGTTGAAACTTCTACCCGGCGCGGGGTCCGACATCGGGCCTTCCGCGTCCGAATTGGTCACTCACGTGCTCTCGCACGAGCACTTCGATTCCGCCGCCAACGCCCACGCGCCCCGCGAAACATTCCACGGCGTCACCGTCGACGACGCCATATCCGACGAATACATTTTCCCGCTCGGACGCACCGGCCAGTCAATCGTGCTGACGGGCTACCGGATCGCGGCGGGTTTCATCGCCGAACGGGCGGCGGACGAATGGCTCAACCGCGCCGCCGAATGCGCGCAGCGCATTCTCGATCCGGTGGCGAACGCGTCGATCGTGTCGCTCTTCGAAACATATTATCGCGGCAGACGCGAATTCCTGCGGATGACGTGGGAAGGCCTGCTGGAAGACCTCGTGCCGGAATCGCGCCGCCCGCTGGCTGGTGGTGGCGCAGCGCAAGGAAAAGCGCGACTACGAAATGGACCGACCGCTGGCGTACCGGAAAATGATCGGGTCGTTCGTGTTCACCATGACCTATCGCCACGAATATCCGCAAGTGGATGACGAACGCCTCGGCACCGCGTTCGCCGTATTTCACGAAGCGGGCAGCGATATCGTCGCGGCGGCGGCCGAACTGAAGCTCGTTAAAGTGCCGCCGCTGACCAGCAAGCGCGGACCTTGTCTACACGCTCGACACATATTCGGACGAGATTCTGTCGCTCGCGCTGGCATCGACGAAAGCGCTCGGGCCGGAGCGGCTGTGCGAAGTATTCAACGCGCATCGCGTGATCTATATCAGCCAGTGGGAAGTGCGCAAGTCGTGGCGCGGCGAAGGACTGGGCGTGGCGCTGCTGCATCAGGCGCTGGAGCGTCTTCCTGCCGATGTCTATGGCCGGCCCAACGGGTTGTGTGTCGCGCCGGAGCCGTATCAGACGGAGATGAAGCATTTCGAATCGCTGCCTGCGGTCCTGCGCGAGGAATTGAAAGCGCCGGCATCTCTCCAACTGGCTGGAGCGCTCGGCGTTGCCCATCGCCATGCACTTTTTCGTGCTGATGGCCAAACACGCGATGCTCGGATCGGCGGGCGAAAACGCGCGGCTGATCGATCGCATCATGGAAAGCAAGGCCTTAGCATGACGCTCGTCGTCATCGACATGCAGGCGAAGCTCATGCCACATATCGATAGCGGCGCGCGGAAGATCACGCCGTCGCCATCACGCGCGCGCAGCATGAAGGCGCTTCGATGACGACGATCAAAACGACGCTTTTCGGCTGGCTGGGAAGCTGCCGGCATCCGCGCTTCAGGGATGTGCTCGCGCTCATCAAGTGAGCCACGCCTTCAGGGCAAACGCGACACGTTCGATGACCGGCTCCCAGTCACCCGCCCACGCTTGCCGGAAAAGCCGCGCGCTCGGGTACCACGGCGAGTCGTCGCGCACGTCGAGCCAGCGCCAGTCGGCATTCGAGCACAGCAGCACCCACACGGGCCGGCCCATTGCGCCGGCGAGATGCGCGCCCGATGTATCGATGGATATGACCAAATCGAGCGATGCGATGATCGCCGCCGTATCCGCGAAATCGGCTACGCTGCTGGCTGGATCGAGCGGACGCAGGCGCTCGGGCAACGCGCTCAACTGCGCACGCGCGACTGAACTGACCCCACGAAGTTGGACAGTTAAAGACTACGCGGCCAATGGCTGAGTGCTGTATTGCACGGGGCTCAGCCCTTTCAGTGTCAGCTTGATGCGATCGTGATTGTAGTAGTGGATGTAGCGG
>LELG01000066.1 GCA_001045575.1 Candidatus Burkholderia pumila | reverse complement strand
CCGCTCGCGGTCATCTTGACTGCCGCGAATTGCAACGACATCACGCAACTCGATGCGTTGGTTGAGGCGATTCTCCCATCCGAGGAAAACGCGGACGTCCTCTGCGCAAACCGAAAATTGTTCAGGACGACCGAGGCTACAGTTCCGAGCCGCACCGACAGCGTCTGCGCGAACGCAGCATCACGCCCTTGCTTGCCAAAATCGGTTCGCCTCATGGCAGCGGCCTCGATAAAACGCGCTGGCATCGAACGTTCCTTTGCCTGGCTTCATGCATTCAGACGGCTCAAGATTCGATACACACACACAAACGGTACGCACACGTGCATGAAGCATTCCTCTCGCTCGCGTGCTGCTTGATTTGCTGGAACAAACTCAAGATAGCGTCCGGTTAATTTCGCAACAGCTTCTTAGGGTCCCGTTGCGTTTGTATTCGAAGCCGTGACTTTCGGCGCGCCCGGGCCAAAGCGGCAAAATCTGGTCTTTGCGATCCAGCACCTGAATGGCCGTTTTCTCATCCACGCAGAACACCGCCGCATGCAATGGTGGGTTCAAGTACAGGGCCGATTACATCGGCCGCCTTGGCTTCAAAGTCGGGATCGTTCGACACCATGTGGGTATCGAGACGATGCGACCGATGCTTGCGCCAGACACGTTGAACAGTCGTGAAGGGCACGCCCAGCTGCGCGGCTAATTTGCGGCTGCTCTAGTGCGTCGAGCACGGACAGCGCCGCGATCTGCGGATGGCTCTCGACCAGATGCTGAAGCTTCTCGTGCAGTTCGGCCAGGCTGCGCGTGATGTAATCCGCATCGCCCGAATCGAGCATTTCGTCGATGTGCGAGATCAGCTCGCGGTTGATGCTGAAGACCGTGTTGGCGTTTTCATCGATCACGAGCACCAGCAGTTGCCGTGACTTACCGGTCTCCGTCAGCGCGCGCTCGTAAGTGTAGAAGCCGTAAAAGAGAAAGAACGCGCACGGAATGACGATGGAGGCGATCAATGCGGCGAACAGGCGTCTGCGCGCGGCCAAAAAGTCGAGAGGCGGCAGTGCGGGCAGCGGCTCGTCGGCCGCGAAGTCGCGGTGGGCAGTGTCGCCGGGAGATTGTCGGGCTGCATCCATCAAAGCGTGCGCGATAATTGCAGTAAATATTCTGATTTAATCACGGTAGCACGCACGCGGGAAGCATGCCCGCACGATCGTGCAAGATTGGAGAAAAAAGACGTGACGATAGTTCGGGCAAGCCAGCATGAAATCGATATCACGTCGCGCTTCGAAGCCAGAGTGAGCGGAGCGGACGGCCTGTTGGGAGCGTGGTATATGGCGGTTCGGGCGGACGGCCATCGCTCGAAAACGGCGTGCCGTCTTTGCCGTTCAAAGATGTACGGCGATTACAGCTTCTTTATCAAAAACTGGTCGTCGGACGGTCCGTGCAGAAGCGGCACGTTCAACGATCTCGTGTATGCCTGCAATGACGAGTTTTTGTTTTGCGCAGGCTACATTTCGTCCATCGATGCGTGCCGGCGATCTCGCCCGGTAGTGGCAGACGGTGATCGGCAATATTGCGCATTTGATCGGCGCGGAAAATCTCGGTGCGCAGGGCGTGGAAGGCGCTTATGACTTGCGCGATCTCGATCAGATCAAGGTCTACTACCGGCACGCTGATAACCTTCCGCGCGTGATGGCGATGGCGCGCGAAACCTTCGATCCCGAGGCCCGGTGCGCTTCATGAACGTCGATATCTGCCGCGCGGATCTGCTGGTGGAGATAGAAGGTATCGTTTCGTGAAGCGGACACGAAATGTCCGGACCAACCGCTAGAATTTACAATCCACCGCTTTACCGCACGGAGCTTCCTTGACTTCGATTTACCCGCCCTTGCCGCCGGGGCTGATGCTTGTCCACGGCAACCGCTCAGAGCGCTTGCGCGATCTGCTCGTCGAGTGGATGAAGCGCTATCCGCTCGCGCCGCTCGAAAACGAAACCATCCTCGTGCAGAGCAACGGCATCGCGCAATGGCTGAAACTCGCGCTCGCCGCCAATGCCAACGCGCAAACGGGCGAAGGCGGCTGCGGCATTGCGGTGGCGCTGGATATCGTACTGCCGTCGCGGTTCATCTGGAAGGCGTATCGGGCGGTGCTGGGCGCGGACAGCGTGGCCGAAGTGTCGCCGTTCGACCGCACGCGCCTCGTGTGGCGGCTCATGCGCGTGGTGCCGTCGCTCGCGGGCCGCCCCGAGTTCGAGCCGCTGCGCCGCTTCATCCATCATGACGATGACCGGCGCAAGCGCTATCAACTGGCCGAGCGCATTGCCGATCTGTTCGAGCAGTACCAGATGTATCGCGCGGACTGGCTCGTGGCGTGGGCAAATGACGAAGGCGTCGCCATCGATGCGCGTGGCGAGCGCCATCCGCTGCCCGGCGAACAGCGCTGGCAGGCGGCGCTGTGGCGCGCGCTCGTCGATGAAGTCGCGCATTCGGCCAGCGGTGAAGCGGGCGAAATCTCGTCCAACGGCGGCCGCGCCGCGGTGCATGAAGCGTTCATGAAGGCGGCAATGGAGTGGCCGGAAGGTGAGCGGCCGAAGGGCTTGCCGCGCCGCATTGTCGTGTTCGGCATTTCAAGCCTGCCGCGCCAGTCGCTGGAAGCGCTCGCGGCGCTGTCGCGCTGGAGCCAGGTGCTGATGTGCGTGCTGAATCCGTGCGCGCATTACTGGGCCGATATCGTGCCCGACAAGGAATTGCTGCGCGCGGCGCATTCGCGCCAATCGCGTCGCGAGGGCGCGCCTGCCGAGTTGAAGGCGGAGCAATTGCATCTGCATGCGCATCCATTGCTGGCGTCGTGGGGCAAGCAAGGGCGCGATTTCATCGCCCTGCTCGATGAGTTCGACAGCGACGAAGCCCGCGAAAGCTATCGCGCGCAATTCACGAATATCGGCGAGCATATCGACCTGTTCGATGAGCGCGAAGCCGATACCATGCTTCAGCAGTTGCAGGACGATATCCGCGACCTGCGCCCGCTGCGCGAAACGCGCGAACACTGGCCCCCGGTCGATCCGTCGATGGACGAATCGGTGCGCTTTCATATCGCACACGGGCCGCAGCGCGAAGTCGAAATCCTGCACGATCAACTGCTCGCTGCGTTCAATGCCGATCCGACCTTGCGCCCGCGCGATGTCATCGTCATGGTGCCAGATATTGAGGCGTACGCGCCGCACATTCAGGCGGTGTTCGGCCTGCTCGACCGCAGCGACGCGCGCTACATCCCGTTCACGGTGGCCGACCGCGGCCAGCGCACGGCGGACTCGCTGATCGGCGCGATCGAAACGCTGCTCGGCTTGCCGCGCTCGCGCTTCACGGTGAGCGATCTGCTCGATCTGCTGGATGTGCTCGCGCTGCGCCATCGCTTCGGTATCGGCGAAAGCGATGTGCCGCGCCTGCGCGCATGGATTCGCGGCGCGAACGTGCGCTGGGGCCTGCATGCGGAACAGCGCGCGAGTCTGCGCTTGCCGGTGGAAAACGAATCCGCCGTGCCGCATACGTGGGCCTTCGGGCTGCGGCGCATGTTGCTCGGTTACGCCGTCGGCAGCGATGCGGATGCGTGGAACGGCATCGAGCCATTCGGCGAAGTGGGCGGTCTGGATGCGGCGCTGGTCGGCCCGCTCGCGCGCCTGCTCGATGCGCTCGACCGCACGTGGCACACGCTCAGCAAACCCGCCACGGTGCCCGAATGGTGCGCGCGCCTGCGCGAATTGCGCGAGCGCTTTTTCCTGAGCGACGACGCCGACGACGCCTACACCTTCGCGCGTCTGGATAATGTGCTGCAAGCCTGGCTCGACGCCTGCGCCGAAGCTCAGCTCGACGATGAATTGCCGCTGTCCGTCGTCGGCGACTACTGGCTGTCGCAGCTCGATGAAAACGCGCTATCGCAGCGCTTTTTCGCGGGCGCGGTGACCTTCGCCACATTGATGCCGATGCGCGCAATCCCGTTCCGCCGCGTCTGTCTGCTCGGCATGAACGACGGCGATTACCCGCGCGCCCGCGTGCCAATGGACTTCGATCTGATGCGTGGCTTTTACCGTCCCGGCGACCGTTCGCGCCGCGAGGACGACCGGTATCTGCTGCTCGAAGCGGTGCTGTCGGCGCGCGATCATCTGTATGTGTCGTGGGTCGGGCGCAGCATCAACGACAACACGGAGCGGCCGCCTTCGATGCTGATCGGCCAGTTGCGCGATCATCTTGCGCAGGGCTGGGTGCTCGACTACGAGGATGATCGACATACGCTGCTTGATGCGATTACGGTCGAGCATCGCCTGCAGCCGTTCAGCGACGCGTATTTCGATGCGAGCGATGAATCGCTCTTTACTTACGCATCCGAATGGCGCAAGGCGGCTTTGCACGAAAGCGCTTCAGGCGACGACGCGCCGCTCGACTCCAATCCGCGCGAAGAACCGCTCTCGCTGCGCGATCTCGTCGAATTTCTCAAGCAGCCCGTACGCGAATTCTTTCGTCAGCGCCTGCGCATTTTTCTGGACGATGAAGAAGCCGTTAGCGTCGACGAAGAGCCGTTCGAGCTCGACGCGCTCGCGCAATGGACCTTGCAGAACGAACTGATTCAGGCGCAGGCGGCGGGTCCGCTCGACGAAGCGACGCTGAACGAAGCGCGCCAAACGCGCATGGCCGCCATCCGCCGCCGTGGCGATCTGGCGACGGGCGGCTTCGGCGATTGCATCGGCGTAAAACTGCTGGAACCGATGGACAAGCTGTTCGAAACGTGGCGCGAACAATTGACGCACTGGCCGAATGTCATCGAACGCGAGCGTGAAGTGCGCTTCGAAACCGGCAGCGCGCTGAATCCGTCGACGCCGCTCGTGCTCGCCGACTGGCTCGGCCTTTGGCGCACCGACGAGGCGGGCAACGAAGCGCGCCTGCTGCTGTCGTCGAGTGCGCTGGTCGACGATCGACGGCATTATCGGTATGCGAAGTTCATCGGCCAGTGGGTCGAGCATCTGGCGGTGAATCTGACGGGACCTGCGACGACCATCGTTGTCAGCAAAAAAGGCACGGTCGAAATGGCGCCGCTCGCATCCGATGTGGCGCGCGCGCATCTGCGCGATCTGCTGCATGTGTGGGAACAGGGCATGACTCAACCGATTCCGCTCGCGCTCGAAACCGCGCTGAAGTGGCTTTTCGAAAGCGCAAAGGGCACGAACGGCGCGGACGCAGCGCATGCGAAAGCGCGCGAAGAGTATGAAGGCAACGCGTTCAAGAAGGGGAACGTGCAGCAGAGCGCATCGCTTGCGCGGGCGTATCCGACCTACGCGGCGCTCATTGCGAGCGGCGAATTCATGCAGTACGCGCGGCGCGTGCTGGAACCGTTGATCGGTGCGCTTCGTAAAAAGGATGAAGAGGCATGAGCGTAGCCAACATGCAGAATCACACGCCGCAGCCGCTCGATCCGCTGCGTTTTCCGTTGTCCGGGCGCAGTCTGATCGAGGCGAGCGCGGGCACGGGCAAGACCTTTACCATCGCCATGCTTTATGTGCGGCTCGTGCTGGGTCACGATCCGCACAGTGAAAGCACGCGCCCACTCACGCCGCCCGAAATCCTCGTCGTGACTTTTACCGATGCCGCGACGAAAGAACTGCGCGACCGTATCCGCGCACGGTTGACGCAAGCGGCGCGCTGCTTCCAGGAAGATGAGGAGGATGACGAACTATTGATCGCGCTGCGCAACGAGTTCGATCCCGACTTGTGGCCGACCTGCGCGCGCCGCCTGCAACTGGCGGCGGAATGGATGGACGAGGCGGCGGTATCGACCATCCATTCGTGGTGCAACCGCATGCTGCGCGAGCACGCGTTCGACAGCGACAGTCTCTTCAATCAGACGCTGGAAACCGACCAGAGCGATCTGTTTGCGGAAGTAGTGCGCGATTACTGGCGCACCTTTCTCGCGCCGCTCGATGCAGAGCGCGCGGCGGCGGTGGCGACCTGGGCCAAGTGTCCGAAAGAGTTGCAGACGAAGGTGCGCAATCTCATCGATCTGGCCTCTTTGCTGGCCGATGCGAACACGCCCGCCGAAGAGCTCGACGCGCGCTCGCAGCGTCTGGCGGAACTGAAAGCGCCGTGGAAAACATGGCCCGAAGAAATGCGCGAGCTGCTCGACAAGGCTCGCGCAGCGAGCCAATACGATGGCCGCAGATACGGTCAGGCCAACTGCAACCGCTGGCTTAAGCAGATTACGGATTGGGCGAATGATCCTGATGTCATCGAGCTGAAGCTGACGGATACGGCGTGGGAGCGCTTCTCACCGCAAGAACTCAGAACGAATTGCCTGAACGGGAAACCTGTCACGCATGAAGCATTCGACGCACTCGCCATCGTGCGCGAAGAACTCGACTTGCTGAAGTCCTGTCGCGACAAGATCCTGACGCATGCGGCGCGCTGGATCGCCGCCCGTTTCGACGATGAACAGGCAAGCCGCGCGCAAATGGGCTTCGACGACCTCCTCGTGCGTCTCGACGACGCGTTGCACGGCCCGAACGGCGCGCGTCTTGCCGAAGTCATCCGCAAGCAGTTTCCGGGGGCGCTGATCGACGAGTTTCAGGACACGGACCCCGTGCAATACCGCATTTTCAACGCGGTCTATAGCGGGAGCGAAGCGCACAACGCGCTCATCATGATCGGCGATCCGAAGCAGGCCATCTACGCTTTTCGCGGCGCGGATATCTTCACCTATCTCGATGCGTGCCGTTCCTGCGGCACGCGTCTCTACACGCTATCGAAGAACTTCCGTTCGACGCATGCGATGGTCGCGGCGGTGAATCACTGCTTCGGTATCGCGGAGGCGCGGGACGAGGGCGCGTTCCTGTTCCGCCGCGCGGAGGTCAATCCGGTGCCGTTCATGGACGTGAGTGCGCAGGGCCGTAAGGACGCGTTTGTCGTCGATGGCGAAAGCACGCACGCGCTCAATGTATGGATGCTGCCGTCCGCGAGCGGCGAGCACCTCAACAAAGGCACTTATCTCGACGAGATGGCCGCGCGCGGCGCCACGGAAATGGTGCGCTTGCTCAATCTCGGCGCGCGCGGCGCGGCAGGTTTCGATGGCATGGGCGAGCGCCGCGCTCTGCGTCCGGCTGATATGGCCGTGCTCGTCAACGACCGCAACGAAGCCCGCGCCATCCGCGATGAACTCGGCGCGCGGGGCGTACGCTCGGTGTATCTGTCGGACAAGGAGTCGGTGTACATGAGCGCGCAGGCGGGCGAACTCGCGCACTGGCTCGCCGCGTGCGCCGAACCGGAAGACGGCCGACTCGTGCGCAACGCGCTCGTTACGGCGACGCTGGGTTTCTCGTTCCGCGAACTCGATGCACTGTTCGCCAACGAATTACGCTGGGAAGCGTGCATGCTGCAATTCCGCGGTTATCGGGATTGCTGGCGCAGCCAAGGCGTCCTACCGATGTTGCGCATGTTCCTCAATGACTTCCACGTGCCGGCGCGCTTGCTCGGCTTTGATTCCGGGATGGGCATGAACGCACGCGCAAACGCCGACGGTGAGCGCGTGCTGACTGACTTGCTGCATCTCGCCGAACTGCTTCAGCAGACGAGCACGCTGATCGAAGGCGAGCAGGGTTTGATCCGTCATCTGATTGAAGAGCGCAAGGCCGCGCGCGAAGGCAGCGGCGGCGATGCGCGGCAGATTCGCCTGGAAAGCGATGGCAATCTCGTCAAGGTCATCACCATCCACAAGTCGAAGGGGCTGGAATATCCGCTCGTGTTTCTGCCGTTCATCTGCGCGCATCGGCCGGTGAAGGCGAAGGACACGCCGGTCAAATGGCACGATGATGGCGGCAAATTGTGCGTCGCGGTCGATGGCGCTGCCGTCATGCTCGAACGCGCCGACCACGAACGCCTCGGCGAGGATTTGCGCAAGCTTTACGTCGCGTTCACGCGCGCGCGCTATGCAACGTGGATCGGCATGGCGCCGCTCCACGCGCTGGAGCGCAGCGCCATCGGCTATGTGCTGAGCGGGCGCAATCCGCTGACCCCCGAGCGTTTCGAGGATGTGTTGAGCGCAGGTTTCGGCGCATCGGTTGGCACGGCGCTGACGCTTGCGCCGGAGCCGGGCATCGAACGCTATGAAGCGAACGATGAGCGTACGCATGCGGGCGCGGCGCGCGAGTCGGCGCGCGTGGTGCAGGAAGCGTGGTGGATCGCCAGTTATTCGAGCCTGAAAATGGCCGATGGCGCGCACGGTGTCGAGCCGGAAACGCGCGGGCAGGAAGTTATGGCCGAAATGAGCGATGCGCAACGTGAAGGCGAAGATAATTCGGATGACGTATCAATCAAACGCGCGAAAGCGGCTGCGCCGAATCGCACGGTCGCTGTGCACGACTTCCCGCGCGGCTCGCAGCAGGGCAGCTTTCTGCATGATCTGCTCGAATGGACGGCGCAGCAGGGCTTCGCGGAGACGGCGGCGAACCCGGAGCAATTGCGCGAAGTCATCGCCCGCCGGTGCAGCGTGAGGGGCTGGGAGCGCTGGATCGATACGCTGTTGGACTGGATGATGCAGATCATCAAGACGCCGTTCGTGCTGAAGGGAACGTCGTTCTCGCTCGCCGGACTGCCGAACGCGCTGGCAGAAATGGAGTTCTGGTTCGCGGCCGACCGCGTCAATACGCTGGAACTGGACCGCCTGACGCGCGCCTGCACGTTCGACGCCGCCGACCGCCCCGCGCTCGAATACGCGCAATTGAACGGCATGCTCAAGGGCTTCATGGACCTCGTGTTCGAGCACGAAGGGTGCTACTACGTGGCGGATTACAAGTCGAACTGGCTCGGCGCGGACGATGCGCATTACACCCACGAACGCATCCGCGCGCAAATGCTGCGCTCGCGTTATGACTTGCAGATGGTGCTTTATCTGCTCGCGTTGCATCGCTTGCTGAAGGCGCGCCTGCTGGATTACGACTATGACGAACACATCGGCGGCGCGGTGTATCTGTTCGTGCGCGGTCTGAACGCGCCGTCACAGGGCGTGTGCGCCGAGCGCCCGCCGCGCGAACTCATCGAACGGCTCGACGCCCTGTTTTCAGGCGATGAGCATGCGCTGGTCGCTGGTCTGGAGAGCGAATGAGCACGCAGTTTTTTGTCGTTCCGAACGATATTCCTTTCGATGCTTCCCGCGCGCTGGATTCTGCGCAAGACGCGGTGCAGTTGCTGGCGCGCTGGGTCGAACGCGGCTGGCTGCGTGAAATCGATGCCGCGTTCGGGCACTTTCTCGCGCAAGAGGTGAGCGATGCCTCGGGCCTGTTGATTCTTGCCTCGGCCTTTGCGAGTCATCAGCTTGGGCGCGGACATGCGTGTCTCGAACTGAAGGCTACATTGAAAGATCCGACCTTCGTGCTGTCGCTGCCGCTCGAAGGCGATTTCAGCGAAACCGAAGATGACGACGGCGCGCTGCTGCCATCGAACGTGCTGAAGGGCGTGACGCTCGCGCGCTGGGAAAAGGCGTTGACGCATCCTTCGCTGGTGAGCGTCGACGGTGCGGGTGACACGCCGCTCGTGTGCATCGAATCGCGGCTTTATTTGCGTCGTTACTGGCGCTATGAACAAGACGTGTGCCGCGCGATTCAGAAACGCATTGCATCTTCGACTGAAGATGGCACGCCGGAGCATGCCTCACTCAAACACGCGTTCGATGCCTTATTTCCCGCTGCGAATGCGGAAGCCGACTGGCAAAAGCTCGCCTGCGCGCTGGCCGCGAAAAGCGCGTTCAGCATCGTGACGGGCGGGCCGGGCACGGGCAAGACCACGACCGTGGTGAAACTGCTCGCGCTCTTGCAGGCTCAGGCGCTTGGCGGCGGAGCGTCATCCGGTGAAGCGCGTGCACTGCGTATTTGTCTCGCCGCACCGACCGGCAAGGCGGCAGCGCGGCTGAACGAGTCGATCGCGGGCGCGGTCGCCAGACTGCCGCTTCAGGTGTTCGAGAACGCCGAAGCCGTCCGCGCCGCGATTCCCACCGCAGTGACGACACTGCATCGCCTGCTCGGCACCGTGCCGAATTCGCGGCGTTTCCGGCATCACGCGGGGCGTCCGTTATCGCTCGATGTGCTCGTGATCGACGAAGCCTCGATGGTCGATCTGGAAATGATGAACGCCGTGCTCGCCGCGTTGCCGCCGCAGGCGCGCATCGTTCTGCTGGGCGACAAGGATCAGCTTGCATCGGTCGAAGCGGGCGCGGTGCTCGGCGAGTTGTGCGAGCGCGCCGCCGTTGCGCATTACACGCCGGCGACGCAGGCGTGGCTCGAACAGGCGAGCGGCGAGCGGATCGACGCAAATTATGTCGATGCAGCGGGCCGTCCGCTCGATCAGGCCATTGCGATGCTGCGCAAGAGTCACCGGTTTTCATCGGCGAGTGGAATTGGTCAGTTAGCCGAAGCGGTCAATGCGGGCGAGGGCGGCAAGATTGCGAAGATTATCGGACAGGGTTACGACGATATTGCATGGGTCGCGCTGCCCGAACGCGGCGACGCGGTGCTGAAGGCTTTGGCCGTCGAAGGGGCGGTGCAGGAAGCCGACGTGACGGGCGATCTGTTTGCGGGCGTGGCGGCAGGCGGCGCACGGCGCGGCTATCGGCACTATCTCGAAGTCATGTGCAATCAGCGTCCCGCTCATGACGATGCAGACGCGCTCGATGCATGGGCGCATGCGGTTTTATCCGCACATGGCGAGTTTCAGTTGCTGAGCGCGTTGCGGCGCGGGCCGTGGGGCGTCGAAGGATTGAACCGGCGCATCGCGCGGCTGCTTCAGGACGAAGGGCTGATTCACGCGGGCGCGGAATGGTATGCGGGCCGGCCCGTGCTCGTCACGCAGAACGACTACGAGCTTGGGCTGATGAATGGCGACATCGGCATCACGCTCGCGTTGCCGGGTGCGGGCTATAAGCCAAGGTTGCGCGTGGCGTTTGCGGCGAGCGATGGCACCGCACGCATCCGTTGGGTATTGCCTAGCCGCTTGCAGGCGGTCGAAACCGTGTTTGCGCTCACTGTCCACAAGTCGCAAGGCTCGGAGTTCACGCATGCGGCGCTCGTGCTGCCGGAGAAGCTGAATCCCGTGCTGACGCGCGAACTCGTGTACACGGGCATTACGCGCGCGCGCAGCTTCCTGACGATGGCGAGCGCAGGCGGTATGGCGCTCGTCGAACAGGCGGTGCAGGCGCGCGTGCAGCGGGCGAGCGGGTTATCAGCGGTGTTCAGTACGGCCGGGGGCGAGCCGGACTGACCGTCGCCGCTATGTCCGGAATCGGCGCCCTGGTCAATGCCTGGCGCTAAACAGCAAGCCCTGTTGCGTAAAACCCAACAGAGGAACGGCTCTACTTGCCTCGATGTTTTGCCGCGCTATTTGATGTGTTAAAAATCCGCGTGTTTTTTCAAATTAGCGTCATGCGAACGTGCAGCCGATCGAAAGCCGCCATGAAACAAGAGCGCGAAATATAACGAGGACACGTACATCCATGAAGACATTCACATCGCGTGCGGTCGCCGCACTGGGCGTCAGCGCTATCGCACTTGCGTGCAAATCCGCCTTTGCGCAGAACTCGGTCACGCTGTACGGCGTCGCCGACGTCAGCCTATGTATCTCTCCAATGCAAACGCGAACAACGACGACAAGTTCTATATGACCAACGGGCACGATCACGAACAGCCTGATTGGCATGCGTGGCGTCGCAGATCTGGGCGGCGGCCTCTAGGCGATTTTCCAGCTCGAAAGCGGCGTGGAACTGGAAAACGGCCGTTATTCCGACAGCTCGCGTGAGTTCAATCGCGCGATTTACGTCGGTCTCGAGAGCAAGTACGATACGCTGATGCTGGGTCGTCAGAAGACGCCACTGTTCGACATGCTGGCATCGACGTATGACCCGCTTACCGTGGGCAATTACTTCGAAAACGCATGGCTGCCGGTCGCGCTAGGCGCGGGCCTGTTGCGGATAATGCAGTGAAGTACAACGGCACCATCGCGGGCCTGACCATCGGCGCGATGTATTCATTCGGCACTAACTACGCATCGGCGGGCGCGGGCGGCTTCTCGGACCAGATTCCGGGCCACATGGGCGCGGACAATATATATGGCTTCACGGCATCGTATGCCATGGGTCCGTTGTCGATCGGCGGCGGTTACAGCAGAACAGCGACAACTCGAACAATAAGCAGAAGGTCTGGAACGCAAACGTTGTGTATTCGATCGGCGCGGCCAAGCTTGTATGCGGGCTATCTGCATTAGACCGATGATACCGGGTTCGCCGACAGCACGCTGGTGCAACGCAATCTCGTCGCGGGCGTGGACATCCTCAAGGGCTCGGGCCGCCGCGACGATGGTCCGTTCGCGGGCATTACGTATCAGCTCACGCCGGCGCTTCTGCTGGCGGGCGCGTTCTACTACGATCACATGAAGAACGTGGCGACCGGTGGCGCGACGGGCAGCGGCAATCGCTATACGGGCGCGGCGCGGGCGGAATATGCGTTGTCCAAGTGCACCGAAGTATATGGCACCGTGGACTTCAACAGGGTCACGGGCGCGGGCGAAGTGGAACTGCCGGGGACGTTCGAATCAGACGGGCATGTCGATTGGCTTGCGCAACATTTTCTAAGCGGTTTTTTTAGCGAACTTTAGCAGTCTTAGCGGCTTGGATAACAAAATGGGCGGATGCATTTGCATCCGCCCATTTTGTTTCAATACTTAAAGCCTGAGACGCTCAAGAGGCTTTAGAAGCGGTGGCGAATACCGACACGCGCTGCGACTTGCGTGTCCGCGCTTGCCACACCGACGTACGACGTCGACGAACCGATCTGCGCCTGCACCGGCACCACGCGGCCCGCGACGATGTTCTGACCCGAAGCCTTCTGGAATGCACCAATCACGTAGACGTCGATGCGCTTGGAGCGCGCGTAATCGACCGATGCGTTCATTTGATGCCACCGGCCATCGGTGGCGCCATCGAGATCGGAGAACGTGTAGCCGAGGCCTGCATTCAGCGCGGTCGTGAAGTTGTACTTGCCGCCGATTTCATAGTTGTTCAGCTTCGAATCGCCGCCTACGATCGGCTCGAACTTCGTGTGCGTCCAGTTGGCGAACACGACGCCTGCACCGATTGCATACTTCGCGCCGACGCCGAAGATTTTGCGACGTTGGCGACGGTCGTGCTGAACACCGGCGATGCGCCGTTCGGGAAACGAATGTTCGGGCGGATTCAACCGGTCGTCGCAACACCGGATTGTTGAACAGATTTTAGGTATTCGTCCAGGGCTTCCGCAGGCATCTTCGATCCAAGAGTTTTCCGCGGTCTTAAGTTTAACGTATTAGCAACGGCTTGGATTTCCCGAGCGCTCCACCGGGACAAGTCTGTACCTTTTGGACCGTATTGTCGTAGAAGGCCATTGTGTTTTCATTCATATAAAGCGCTTGATAAATGGCTTCGTGAGAGATGCGCATAGACTCATCATCCGGGAAATCTACCTGCAACCGATTAGCAATTTGTTCAGGTCACCAGCCGTTGACCCACTTTCGGTCCCCGCGATGTGGTTTATTTCGACCCTTGAACAGTGCCTGCCTGGGCCCGGCAATTTCACCACCATCAGCGTCATGTACTTTGCCCTCCAGGGCGCTCCTGTACATATTGACGCAGCCGTGCATTACTCGCCAGCTTCGCTGGCTTGGGTCGTTTAGC
>LELG01000065.1 GCA_001045575.1 Candidatus Burkholderia pumila | reverse complement strand
GGCCCGCCAGACGCTCACCGGCAAAACGGGTTTGCCATATGGTAATGAAACGCGAATCGCATCGCAATTCGTTCATGATCGCCCCGCGCGAGGCCCTTTCGTCGAGCAGCAGGATCAACCGCGCTCGCCCCACCTGGCCAACGGCCATCGTTCGGCTGCGCTGCATCGACAGCAGTTCTTCGCGCTCGGCTTCACTTAGACTCATTTTGCCCATGCATTTTTAGATCGATGCAATTTAATTGGTTCAATGGACTAGGGATGCTTCGACCTAGGGGCGGACTTCGAGTTCGAGAGCTTCGCGAGAAGCTCCGCTGATAACGAAGTCGTCTGCATATTGCACAACATTGACTTTTAGCTTTTTGGCCTTTCCGATTCCCAATTTCGCACTGAGGTGCGCGATTAGGTTCCGTTCTAGCCCGTTCAGTGTCATATTCGCCAACGTGGGAGAGATCCCCCTCCGGGGCATTCCGGCCCGCGTCGCCTGAAACCGACCTTTGTAAATCAAGCCAGTCTTTAACCATTTCCGCAGGATGCTCTTGTCCATGGGACATTTGCGATCAACCAGTCATGATTGATGTGATCGAAGAAGCCTTCAATGTCAGCGTCTAGGATCCATTGGGACGAATCCCGTCGGGACAGACAACCGCGCAATTGGCCCATAGCACCAGCTGTCGAGCGGTTAATCTGAAAAAGAGTTCGGGTCACTCGTAGATTCTGCTACCGACTCCAATGCCAGCAAATACAGGACTTGCATCGCCCTGTCCCGCATGGTCGGGATACCCAGAGGGCGTTCTTTCCCATTGGCTTTTGGGATAAAGATTCTCCGTAATGGCAAAGCCCTCCCTATATCCGCGTCGCTTCAACCTGCCGACAGCTTCCCATCGGCTCTCAGGCGAGTCCCACAGTTCGCGATCCACTCCCGCCGTACGCGCACCTTGGTTCTGTGAACACGTCATACCGCAGACAGCTTCGTGGACAACGTGCGAGTTAGCATCCGTTGTAGGGCGTTCACCCTGCACCAGTCACCTTCCCGCGTCGCCTTCGCAATTCGAATCTGCACCCCTCTTACGTTCCGTTCAACGAACCGCCAATTTACAATATGCCACTTGTCAGGGACGTGGGAAAGCGCAGACCCAGTCTTTCGACTCGATACTCTCATGCTGCTCTCTTACCTTAGGTTAGACTCCGGCAGAAGGCGCATCTCCCCAGCGGGGCAGATACATCCCGCTGGGGAGCAACAGAACCCAACATAGGTGCATGCACCGCATCTAACCAAGTACCAGAGGGCTAGTCAGCCGTCTTGCGACGGTAGACCAGAGACGGAAGTCTGCCCGCTTTCGTGTGGAGTGAGGTTGCAACTCCTATCCGAATTATTTATTACAGCTCGGCTTTCGCTTTCTCCGTCCTCCCATACCCGCATCATCCACAGCGTTCCTCACGGTTCGCCTGCCGAGCAACCTCCCCGGCAATAATACGGGCTTACCACGTTCCCGATGCATCACACGACCGACTTAGGCTCTACCTCTCCCCCGGCGGTGTGATGACGACGTGACCCGAACTTCGAGCGGGTCAGCCAACCGGGTGCCAAAATGTGCGTGTCGCACCAAAGCTTTAAATTATAGCCGCAAACCCGTTTTGACCCGCGATTTTCAGGACGCTTTCGACACGTTAATTTGTGGATACTTGTAGGCGCGGTCCGATTATTTCAAGCCGATGCCATCAGATTCGCCGCCAAGTCAGCCAGCGCTCGCGGCCCGCGAACACGGGGATGGAGCCGGACACTTCACGTTTGTCGACCAGTTCCGAAGTACGGCGTGAGCAGCGTGTCGAGGTCTGCGCGCGCGATCCCGAAAGACGGCCCTTTCGAGATCGCGCCGATGAAATAAAAGTCCGCGAGCAGCGCGTTTTCCCGATTAACACGGCCATGCGTGCCGCGTAGTCTGGCCAGCGCAGCGGTCCTTGGGCAGCGCGCAGAGAAACGCGCGTTCGTAAATCCAGTCGAGCGCGAACGGAGGTTCGTACCTGAAAAATTCGCTTCTTCGCGACGATCCCGGCGTGCGTGTCGAGTTGCTCACGCGCCGTCGCCACCGCCGCTCGGCGAAAAATCGATCGCGCGCACGGGGCAGCCGCATTCGGCGAGAAACCGCGCTTCGTAAGCGCTGCCGCAGCCGGGAATCAGCACATTCTTCGGCTTGTCTTGAGATAACCCGATGAAAGCAGTAAACGCCTCCAGCATGCCCGCCTGATCCCACGGCATGAGCCGCTGATCGAAGCGCTCGTCCCAGAAACCGGGCGAGTTGGGATCGCGGTTTTCAAAAGTCGGATCGCTCGCCATGAAACGCTCCCGTCAATGTCCCAGCATGATCTGCGCGACGACGACGCTCGCGCCCGTCACCGCAATCAATCCGACCGCGAGCAGCGTAATCAGCAGACGATGCGTCCGCTTCTGCTCGACGAGAAGCTGACGCATCAGTTCCTCGTCGTTGCCCTTCGGCGCATCGTGATGCTGTGCGAGGATATGGTGAATCAGACGCGGCAATTGCGGAATGGTCTTGCTCCACTGCGGCGCTTCCATCTGCAAGCGCTCGTACCAGCCGCGCCAGCCGATCTGCTCGTTCATCCAGCGTTCGAGATACGGCTTGGCCGTCTTCCACAGATCGAGTTCCGGATCGAGCGAACGGCCGAGGCCTTCGACGTTCAGCATCGTCTTTTGCAGCAGCACGAGTTGCGGCTGAATCTCGACATTGAACCTGCGCGATGTCGAAAAGAGCCGCATCAGCACTTGTCCGAGCGAAATGTCCTTCAGCGCGCAATCGAAGTACGGCTCGCACACGGCGCGGATCGCGCTTTCCAGTTCTTCGACGCGCGTGGTCGGCGGCACCCAGCCGGACTCCAGATGCAGCGTTGCTACGCGGTGATAGTCGCGCTTGAAGAAGGCGAGGAAGTTTTGCGCGAGATAGTTCTTGTCGAAATCCGACAGCGCCCCGACGATGCCAAAGTCCAGCGCGATATATCGCCCAAACGTGGCTTCATCCAGACTGACCTGAATGTTGCCGGGGTGCATGTCCGCGTGGAAAAAACCGTCACGGAATACCTGCGTGAAGAAAATCTCGACGCCCTCGCGCGCAAGCTTCGGAATATCGACACCCGCCGCGCGCAGCGTTTCGACCTGGCTGATCGGCACGCCGACCATGCGTTCCATGACGAGCACCGTCGGCTCGGACAAACCCCAATATATCTCGGGCACGAGCAGCAGATCGAGGCCCTGGAAGTTGCGGCGAAGCTGGCTGCCGTTCGCGGCTTCGCGCATCAGATCGAGTTCGTCGTGCAGATACTTGTCGAACTCGGCGACGACTTCGCGCGGCTTCAGACGCCGGCCATCCGGCCAGAGACGCTCGGCCCAGAGCGCGATATCGCGCAGCAAGGCCAGATCGGAATCGATCACCGGCAGCATGTTCGGCCGCAGCACTTTCACCGCGACAGGCTTGCCCGCGTGCTCACCTTTTTTTATCTTCGCAAAATGCACTTGCGCAATGGACGCGCTCGCCACCGGCACGCGCTCGAACTCGTCGAACAGCGTATCGATGGGCACGCCCAGCGCCTTTTCGATAATCGCCACCGCCACGTTCGAATCGAACGACGGCACGCGGTCTTGCAGCTTGGCGAGTTCATCGGCGATATCGACCGGTAGCAGATCGCGGCGCGTCGACAGCACCTGACCGAACTTGACGAAGATCGGCCCAAGGCTTTCCAGCGCCAGCCGCAGTCGGATGCCGCGCTCGATATCGAAGCGGCGCCCGAACGTCGTGATGCGCATGAGATAGCGCACGCGGCGCTCGTTGATGCCGCTCATCACGAGCTCATCGAGCCCGAAGTGGGCGACGGTGAATAAAATCTTAAGGAAACGCAGAAAACGCATGGTTCAGGTTCGCTTCAGCTCGTTATTGACACTTTGGGCGCGAGTCGCCGGACTCGCTATCCGGCCGCGCTGAAGCGCCGCGGTCCGTCTTTTTTTGTTCCATTCGTTCGATGCGTTTCTCCACCCGCGCGAGTGCGTCGCGCGCCTTGGAGAGTTCGGCGTTGAATGTTTCCAGCACGCTTTTGCGCACGAGTTGCGGACGTTCATCGAGCAGAAATTCGGCAACCGAATCCAGCAGATTCCGGCCTGTGCGCTGCGCCTGATCCTGCACCGCGCGCGCGATTCGTCCGACGCGATGCGCCGGTGCGTCGCCGATCACGCGCGACAAATCTTCTTCCGGGTCCCAGCGCAGATGTTCCGCGAGCTTGGCCAGCGTTTGCGTGAATTCGGCATCGCCTTCGATTCGTACGTGTTTCATCACCGCGCCCTGCCCGCCTAGTAGGAACGCGGGCAGCGCATCGAGCGGCACAGCGATGGTGACGTCGAAGTGCACGGCATCCGCTTCGGTCGTCGCGGCGAACAGGCCGTCCGGCTGCACCACGAGCGCCAGCGTCACTGGCGTGTACTTGAGCTTCACGCTCTTGCCCGCGTACGGTTTCACGCGGTCCAGCGCCCAAGGCTCGCGCACGAGCAAATGGTTCACGGCGGTCGCGAATACGCTCGATGCGGTTTTCAAAGCGGAATTCGCTACGGGACAGGCGGATTCGTCGTCGTTCGTCATCGGCTGTGAGATAAAAAAACCCGCGTGAGCGAATCGTCACGCGGGTTTCTATTCTAACGTCGCAACCGCCAAACACACTGATGGTTGCAGGTTATTGGCCAATCGGCCAAGGGCTCGGTATTGTTCAGCCGGGCTCAACTCACCTGTTGAATGCCAGCCAGCAGCCAGCCTTCATTGCCCGCCTTCTGCTTCGACAGATTCCAGATTTCGACGAACGGCTCCGCCGCCGCGCCTTCCGACTCACGGATCAGGCCATGGAAGCGCACGCTGGCGAGGTATTCGCTATTGCGGTCCTCGACGCCGAGCACGTCCGCGTTGAGTTGCACGACGTCCGTGCGATTCGGCGCCCCGCCGCGTGCATCCACGTCCAGCTTCACTTCGGCGAACATTTCCGGCGTTGTGAATTTGTGGATGTCGTTGACGTTGCCGCGGTCCCACGCGTCCTGGAGGCGCACGAAGTAGACCTTCGCGTTACGCACGAAGGCTTCCGTGTCGAAGCCTGCCGGCACATTCGGATTCGTCACTTGCGGCGACGGCGTGTCGATATACGTCGCGCTGTCGCCCGTCACCGGCAGCACCGTCTGCGGCGAGTCCTGATTCAGGCTCTGACACGCCGTCGCGCAATACGGCGATGTGCCGCCCGTGGCCCCCATGCTCGCGTACGCCGGGCCGTTGCTGCCCTGCTGACGCTTGCGCATGATGAAGCGGAACAGCATGATGGCGGCAATCACGATCAGCGCAATGATAATTATGTTCGCCATCGCGCCCGCGAACGCTTCTCCGAGGCCGAAGTGCGACAGCAACGCCGCAATACCGAGACCTGCTGCCAGACCGGCGATGGGCCCGAGCCAGCGGTTACGCGCTGGCTGTGCGGCGGGCGTGGCTGGTGCGGGCTGCGCGGTCTGACCCGGCTGCTGGCCGAAAGACTGCGACGGCGGCGTGGCCTGATGCTGCTGCGTGGCATGGGCCGACTGCCGGCCCATGCTGCGGCCGCCGCCCATGCGTTTGGCTTCCGCCGTTTCCGCGAAGATCGCGCCGGCCGCGATGACACCAGCCAGTGCCAGAATCCCGGCCTTCCTGAAGAAGACGTTCAGAAAGCCCCGAGTTTGGGGTATGTGCGAATCGGACATTTCGAATCCTTTAGTGAATGTGAAACATCAGAATTTAGTTCCGATGTGTAACGCTACTACGCAATATGACAAATTGTAATATTCAACTCGATCCAAGCCTGTTTGTTCCATCATCGACTTCAAAGTTTCCTGGTCTGGGTGCATGCGAATGGACTCGGCCAGATAGCGATAGCTGTCCGCGTCTTTGGCGACCTTTTCGCCAAGCCAGGGCAAAATCTTGAAACTGTAGATATCGTATGGCTTCTTCAGCGCTTCCCACACCTTAGAGAATTCCAGGACCATGACTTTGCCGCCCGGCTTGGTCACGCGCTGCATTTCTGCCAGCGCGCGGTCTTTGTGGGTCATGTTACGCAAACCAAAGGCAACAGTAACAACATTGAAATAATTTTCCGGGAATGGAATTTTCTCGGCATCGCATAGCAGCACGGGGGTTAACACGCCCTTGTCGATCAACCGATCGCGGCCCACGCGCAGCATCGATTCGTTGATGTCCGTGTGCCAGACTTCGCCCGTTTCGCCCGCTTGTTTGGCGAAGGCCATCGCCAGATCGCCCGTGCCGCCGGCGATATCCAGCACTTTGTAGCCCGACCGCACTTTCGCCTGCCCGATCGTAAAATACTTCCAGACCCGATGCAGTCCGCCGGACATCAGATCGTTCATCAAGTCGTAATTGCTCGCGACGGAATGGAACACGCCCGCCACTTTCTTCGCCTTGTCCTGCTCGTCGACCGTTTCATATCCGAAGTGGGTCTTGCTCATCGCGCTGTTTCCTCGCCTGTTGTTCGTTCTATGCGCGCAATCTCCGCGCCAGCCATGCGGCGTTATGCCGCACCGTTGATATATTAGTGGCAGTGTCCGCCGCCCGAGGATTTCATCGGCATGGGAGCGTCACGGTCGACGCCTGCAGCTTCGAGCTTTGCAAAGTAGTCGCGCCAAAGCTGATCCTGACGTGTCGCCAGGTCATTGCCGGATGTCCCACGAATAAATGCCAGTATTGTGGCCGTCCGAAAAACTGAGTTGCAGCGCGTATTTGCCCGACCGGCTCGATGCCGGTGATCGGTCACCTAGCGCTTGCCCCTCTGCAACGTCTCCTGCCCCGGCCCGTGGCCCTACAATTCCGCTGACAGTGAATACACGCGCAGCAATTCGAAGGGCACGCGAAACGACTTCCAGATCACGCGGCACAGGCCGGGCCAGTCGGCTTCATCGGCGATGACGACGCGCAATGTGTCGTCCGACCACAGTACTTCGCCGCCGTCTTCACGGCAAAAAACACAGTCCATCTTTTACCTCTAGCGAATCAAACCTCGATTTCGCTATTACACCAGCACGCGCTCGATACCGCCATCGTTCGCGCGCTCGACATACTGCTCCATCCAGTTTTCGCCGAGCACCTTGCGCGCGATTTCCACGACGATATAGTCCGCTTCGACATTGGCGTCCTCGTTGTAGCGCGACAGACCTTGCAGGCACGACGGGCAGCTCGTCAAAATCTTGACGCTCGCGCCATTGGTCTCAGGACCGTCGCCGGCTTTCAGCACCGAATCCGGCTGCGCGCCCGCCGCTCCCGCCGACGCATTCGCAATGCTGATCGCGTTCGCGCCCGCTTCCACGACCAGCGGAATGCCGCGCAGCTTGGCCGCGCCGTTGCGAATCTCTTCTTCCTTGCGGAAGCGCACTTGCGTTGAGACATCTGGACGCGTGACCGCCAGCGTGCCAGATTCGCCGCAGCATCGATCGTTCTTTTCGATCTTGTAGCCGTCGTTTTCCGAGCCCATCAACTGATTGACGAGCTTGACCGGATCGACGGTTTTGATCGGCGAGTGGCAAGGATCGTGATATATGTAGCGCGTGCCCTTCACGCCATCGAGCTTGATGTTCTTCTCAAGCAAAAATTCGTGAATGTCGATGATCCGGCAGCCCGGGAAAATTTTCTCGAATTCATAGCCCGCTAGCTGGTCGTAGCACGTTCCGCACGACACGACGACGGTCTTGATATCGAGATAGTTCAGCGTATTCGCCACGCGATGAAACAGCACGCGGTTGTCCGTGACGATCTTCTCGGCCTTGTCGTACTGGCCCGAGCCGCGCTGCGGATAACTGCAGCAGAGATAACCCGGCGGCAACACAGTCTGCACGCCCGCTTCCCAAAGCATCGCCTGAGTCGCAAGCCCGACTTGCGAGAACAAGCGCTCCGAGCCGCAGCCGGGGAAATAGAACACGGCTTCCGAATCGACGGTGGTCGTCTTCGGATTGCGGATGATCGGCACGATCTTGTTGTCTTCGATATCCAGCAGCGCGCGTGCCGTCTTCTTCGGCAGATTGCCCGGCATCTTCTTATTCATGAAGTGGATCACCTGCGTGACCACCGGCGGCTTGCCGACCGTCGCGGGCGGTTTCGCCGTCTGCTTCCTGGCGATCTTCTTCAGGATGTCGTTGCCCAGACGCTGCGCCTTGTAGCCGACGCCCATCATCGCGGTACGCGCTACGTTGATGGTCTGCGGATTCGTCGCGTTCAGGAAGAACATGCCTGCCGCATTGCCCGCGTTGAACTTCTTCTTGCCCATCTTGCGCAGCAGGTTGCGCATGTTCATCGTGACATAGCCGAAGTCGATCTTCACCGGGCACGGCGTCGCGCATTTGTGGCAAACGGTGCAGTGATCGGCGACGTCGTTGAACTCGTCCCAATGTTTGATCGATACGCCGCGCCGCGTTTGCTCTTCGTACAGGAACGCTTCAACCAACAGCGACGTCGCCAGAATCTTGTTGCGCGGGCTGTAGAGCAAATTCGCGCGCGGCACGTGCGTGGCGCACACCGGCTTGCATTTGCCGCAGCGCAGGCAGTCCTTGATGGAATCGGAGATTGCGCCGATATCCGACTGCTGCATGATGATCGACTCGTAGCCCATCAGCCCGAACGACGGCGTGTACGCGTTGCGCAAATCCGCACCTTCGAACAATTTGCCCGCATTGAAGCGGCCTTGCGGATCGACGCGCTGTTTATACGCGCGGAAATCGCTGATTTCGTCGTCGATCAGGAACTCCAGCTTCGTGATGCCGATGCCGTGTTCGCCCGAAATCACGCCATCGAGCGAACGCGCCAGCTTCATGATGCGCGCGACCGCGCGATGCGCGTCCTGCAGCATCTCGTAGTTGTCGGAGTTGACGGGGATGTTCGTATGCACGTTGCCATCGCCCGCGTGCATGTGGAGCGCGACGAACACGCGGCCGCGCAGCACTTGCTTGTGAATGGCCTGCGCTTCGTCGAGAATCGGCTTGAATTCGCCGCCGTTGAAGATCTGGCGAAGTTCCGCGTGAATCTCCTGCTTCCACGAAATGCGCACCGTGCGATCCTGCGCGACGTGGAACACGGTCGTGTCCGGCTGCACATCGACGCGATCCGCGAATTTCTCCGCGAGCGCTTCGTAGCCGAGATTGACCATGTAGTGCTGCGCTTCACACAGCGACAAATCCAGCTTATCGCCGATAAACGTCCAGCGCTCGCGCACGCGCCTGAGCAAATCGAGCGCTTGCGTGACGCGGTCTTCGAGCAATTCCGCGCTGGGAATTTCGTTCGCGTCATCCGACTTGCCGAGCGGCAGCTTGCCGTTGCGGAAGAACGTCTCCAGCGCATCGACCAATTGCAGCTTGTTCTTGATCGACAGTTCGATGTTGATGCGCTCGATGCCGTCCGTGTACTCGCCCATGCGATTGAGCGGAATCACGACGTCTTCGTTGATCTTGAACGCGTTCGTGTGACGCGCGATGGCCGCCGTGCGCGAGCGGTCGAGCCAGAAACGCCTGCGTTCCTCCGCGTTCACCGCGACGAAGCCTTCGCCGCTCTTGCCGTTCGCCATGCGCACAACTTCGGACGTGGCTTGCGCCACCGCGTCTGAGTCATCGCCGACGATATCGCCAATCAGCACCATCTTCGGAAACGCGTTGCGCTTGCTCTTGGTCGCGTAGCCGACCGCGCGCAGATAGCGTTCGTCCAGATGCTCCAGACCGGCGAGAATCGCGCCGCCCTGCTTCGACGTCTCGAACAAGTAATCCTTGATTTCGACGATGCTCGGAATCGCGTCCCGCGCCTGGCCGAAAAATTCGAGGCAGACGGTGCGCGTGTGCGCGGGCATCTTGTGCAGAATCCAGCGCGCTGACGTGATGAGGCCGTCGCAGCCTTCCTTCTGCACGCCGGGCAAACCGGTGAGGAATTTGTCGGTGACGTCCTTGCCGAGACCTTCCTTGCGGAACGTGCGACCGGCGATATCCAGATTCTCGGTCTTCAGCAGCTTCTCGCCCGGCGGACGATTGCCATCGAACCAGTCGAGGCGGAAACGTGCCACTTCGACGTCGTGAATCTTGCCGCAGTTGTTATCCAGGCGCGTGACTTCGAGCCAGTTGTCTTCCGGATCGACCATGCGCCACCACGCGAGATTGTCGAGCGCCGTGCCCCACAGCACCGCTTTCTTGCCGCCCGCGTTCATGGCGATGTTTCCGCCGACGCACGATGCATCGAGCGATGTCGGATCGACGGCGAACGCGAAGCCCGCCTGTTCCGCTGCTTCCGTGACGCGCTGCGTGACCACGCCCGCGCCGGAGAAGATCGTCGCGACCTTGTGATCGACGCCCGGCAGGTCCGTCATTTCGACCGGCCCGAGTTGCTCCAGCTTTTCCGTGTTGATGACGGCGGAGAACGGCGTCAGCGGAATCGCGCCGCCGGTGTAGCCGGTGCCGCCTCCGCGCGGAATCACGGTCAGACCGAGTTCGAAGCACGCCTTGATCAGAGCGGCAATTTCGGCTTCGGAATCCGGCGTCAACACGACGAACGGATACTCGACGCGCCAATCGGTCGCATCGGTGACGTGGGCGACGCGGGACAAGCCATCGAACTTGATGTTGTCCTTCGCCGTCCGCCTGCCCAGCACGCGCGATGCACGGCGGCGCAAATCCGCCATGCGGCCGAACTCGGACGCGAATTCATCGACGGCCACGCGCGCCGCCGCCACCAGCAATTGCACGCGTGCCGCGCGTTCGTTACTGCCGGCTTCGTCGCTGTGTTCGGTCAGATCAGCGTTGCGGCGCTTCTCGATTTCCGCGAGACGGTGATTCAGCGCCTCGACCAACAGCGCGCGGCGTTTCGGGTTGTCGAGCAGGTCGTCCTGCAGATACGGATTACGGCGCACGACCCAGATATCGCCCAGCACTTCGTACAGCATACGCGCCGAGCGGCTGGTGCGGCGCTCGCTGCGCAATGAATCCAGCGCGGCCCAGGCTTCTTCGCCGAGCAGGCGCATGACGATTTCACGATCGGAAAACGACGTGTAGTTATAGGGAATTTCGCGCAGACGGGGCTCGATATCGAGCCCCGTGGCGGCATGTGCGCCGTTCGGATCGAAGGCTTGAGGTACGTTCATGTTCGACGATTCGGTGTGCCGGCGTGGGCACTGAAACGCTGAAGACGCCGGCGATGCGCGTAGGGGGCGCAGTTTTTCGAATGAAACTGATTTTGGCGAAGGCCGCCGCGTGCCGTCGCTGGTGTGCTAAACGCGTGCCTGACGTGACGTGACTTATTCACGGCGCCTTTGATGCACACTGACTCAACGCCACGATCGTGCGTGACGCGAATGCCGTTCCGCCGCAGGATGCGATTCGCGGGAGACGTGCGCTTGACAAGCAATCCGAAGCTGCCGGGGCATCTGCCGATCTTGAATGCTGATTCGTAAAAGGAAATTCTAACTCATCGCGCTCAGACTCGTTCGCCGTTGCTATCAGCGCGAAGGGGCTTTTGCATGCCGATTTTCGACGTCGTTTGGCATTTTTAGCACTTTTATACATCCGTCCAGTCGGTCTTGAATGCGGACCGGGCCGGAAAACGGGCCCTTTGGCGCTATCATTGATACCTTCGCTTTCAAAAACCAGCGCGCAGCCGTTCGGCGTGACGATTCCTTCGATTCTCCGCATGACACATCCCGACTACCTGAAGAAAGTGCTGACCGCCCGCGTCTACGATGTCGCCCGCGAAACCGAACTCGAACACGCGCGCAGTCTGTCAGCGCGCCTGCACAACGCGTTCTATCTGAAGCGCGAGGACAACCAGCCGGTGTTCTCGTTCAAGATTCGCGGTGCGTACAACAAGATGGCGCAACTGCCGGCGGACGTGCTGGCGCGCGGCGTGATTACGGCATCGGCGGGCAATCATGCGCAGGGCGTGGCGTTGTCTGCAGCGCGGCTCGGCTGCCGCGCGGTCATCGCGGTGCCGACCACCACGCCGCAGGTGAAGATCGACGCCGTCCGCGCGCATGGCGGGCCGACGGTCGAAGTGGTGCTGGCGGGCGAATCGTATAGCGATGCGTATGCGCGCGCCGTCCAGCTTCAGGAAGAACTCGGCCTGACCTTCGTTCACCCGTTCGACGATCCGGACGTAATTGCCGGACAAGGCACGGTGGCGATGGAAATCCTGCGCCAGCATCAGGGCCCGATCCACGCAATCTTCTGTCCCATCGGCGGCGGCGGGCTGGCGGCAGGCGTTGCGGCGTACATCAAGGCGGTGCGGCCGGAGATCAAGGTCATCGGCGTACAGACGGAAGATTCGTGCGCGATGGCGCAATCGCTCAAGGCGGGCGAACGCGTCACTTTGAACGAAGTCGGTCTGTTTTCGGACGGCACGGCGGTCAAGCTGGTAGGCGAGGAAACTTTCCGCCTGTGCCGGGAATTGCTCGATGAAGTCATCACCGTCGATACCGACGCCCTCTGCGCCGCGATCAAGGACGTATTCCAGGACACGCGTTCGGTGCTGGAACCGGCAGGCTCGCTGGCTGTGGCGGGCGCGAAACTGTATGCGGAGTGCGAAGGCATCGAAGGAAAAACGCTGATTGCCGTGACTTCCGGCGCAAACATGAACTTCGACCGCATGCGCTTCGTGGCCGAACGCGCAGAAGTCGGTGAAGCGCGCGAAGCCGTGTTCGCCGTCACGATTCCCGAAGAGCGCGGCAGCTTCAAGCGCTTCTGCGAACTCGTCGGGACACGCAGCATGACGGAGTTCAACTACCGCATCGCTGATCAGAGCACGGCGCATGTCTTCGTGGGCGTGCAGATCAAGTCGCGCAAGGAAACGGCGCAAATGATGTCGTCGTTCATCGAACACGGTTTTGTGACGGTCGATCTCTCGCACGACGAACTCTCGAAGCAACACATCCGTTACATGGTCGGCGGGCATTCGCCGCTCGCCTGGGACGAACGACTGCTGCGCTTCGAGTTTCCGGAACGGCCGGGCGCGCTGATGAAATTCCTGTCGTCGATGGCGCCGGACTGGAATATCAGCCTGTTCCATTACCGGAATCAGGGCGCGGATTACAGCTCGATTCTCGTCGGCATTCAGGTGCCGCAGTCGGACAACGCGGATTTCAAGCGCTTCCTTGCGACGCTCGGTTATCCGTGGTGGGACGAGCAGGACAATCCGGTGTACAAGCTTTTCCTCGCCTAGTCCATTGAACCAATAAAATTGCACTGATCTAAACGTGCATGGGCAAAATGAATCTGACTGAAGCCGAGCGCGAAGAACTGCTGTCGATGCAGCGCAGCCGAACGATGGCCGTTGGCCAGGTGAGGCGCGCGCGGTTGATCCTGCTGCTCGACGAAGGGGCCTCGCGCGGGGCGATCATTCATGAATGAATTGCGATGCGATTCGCGCTTCATCACCACACATGGCAAATCCGCTTCGCTACTGAGCGTCTGGCGAGCCTGTACGGCAGGCACCCGGGTCGTGCGCCACGCCGGGATTTGGCGCGTCTTGAGGCGCAGTACTCGACTACACGTTGCGGCGCAAACCGGCCGACGGCTCGACTGACCTGTTCCCCGCGTTTAGTACGATGACGATGTAGGAGTTCGTTCCAGAAAGAGAGGAACGGCAATGAAAAAGCGATTCACCGAAGAACAAATCATCGGCATTTTGAAGGAAGCCGAGACGGG
>LELG01000064.1 GCA_001045575.1 Candidatus Burkholderia pumila | reverse complement strand
GTGTAACTACTCCGACCTCTGCTGACTTCTCGCTGCGGCTCGACGCCGTCACCCTTTCAGGCATGAGGCAAGATCTCCCCAGGTAAGAACCCACTCCTTCATCGCACAACCGCCGCATCTACGCCGCCTGACCCTTAAGCGCGAGAGCTTCGCGGTTACATGCCCGCTCGCCCTGTTCGGCAACGCCTTTTATCCGGTTAGCCTTGTCCATCGGCTCGCAGTTTCGCTTCACGCTTCCTCCCCACGTCCGGTCACCCTTTCGCAGTTGCGCTTCGCTTCATTCGCTGTGACCAGTTTATGACGGGACTTGCACCCACGAGTGTGCGCCCATGCTGGGCGCACATGCAAAAAACGCGTCGGGTTCGCACTGCAACCCGACGCGTTTTTCATTGGCAAGCCACGCAAGCATCAAGGTTTGTTGAACATATCCATGATCTGCTTGCGCTCGTCGTTCGTGACTTGCGGAATCGGCGGCGACTGCATGCCTGCGGGACCCACGCCGCTTATGGTCGTAGCATCGCCCGCTATCGGATTGTTCTGGTCCAGACCGATGCTTGCCACGAAGCCCGCGCCCGGCGTCTTGTCCGCGTAGAACAATTCGCCATCGACGGTGGTAAGGCCGTCGGGCATCGGCATCTGTTGCTGCGGGATGCCGCGCAATGTGCGTCCCATGTACTCGATCCAGATCGGCAACGCGAGCTGTGCGCCGAACTCGCGGCTGCCGAGCGTCTTCGGCTGGTCGTAACCCATCCACGCCACCGCCACCAACTGACGCTGATAACCCGCGAACCAGCCGTCCTTCGCGTCGTTGGTCGTGCCGGTCTTGCCTTGCAGGTCGTCGCGCTTGAGCACGTTGGTGCCCGCGCCAGTGCCCTTCGTCGCAACTGTGTGCAGCAGGCTATTCATCACGTACGCGTTGCGCGGTTCGAGCGTTTGCGGCGCGTTCTTGCCCGCCGTCAGCGGATCGGCGCGCGAGATCATGGCGCCGCGTGCATCGTCCACTTCGGCAATCAGATACGGATTGATGCGATACCCGCCATTCGCAAACACCGAATACGCGCCGCTCAACTGCAACGGCGTGACCAGTCCCGCACCGAGCGCGAGCGGCAGATACGGCGGCGTCTTGTCCTTGTCGAAACCGAAGTTCTTCGTGACGAAGTCCTGCACGTACTGCGTGCCGATATACGACAGGATGCGGATCGACACGAGGTTCTTCGACTTCTGCAGACCGACGCGCATCGACATGGGGCCATCGGGCTGGTCGTCGTCCTTCGGTTCCCACGGATCGCCGCCGGTCGCGGGGAAGTACAGCGGCGCATCGTTGATGATAGTCGCTGGTCCCAGGCCCTTGTCGAGCGCCGCCGAATAGATGAACGGCTTGAAGCTCGAACCCGGCTGACGCCACGCCTGCGTGACGTGGTTGAATTTGTTTTTGTTGAAATCGAAGCCGCCGACGAGCGAGCGGATCGCGCCGTCCCGCGGCGTCATCGAGACGAGTGCGCCTTCCACTTGCGGCAACTGCGTGATCTGCCAATTGCCCTTCTCGTCCTTCGTCAACCGGACGATGGAACCCGCCTTGATCGCCAGCGCCTTCGAGGCATTGCTGCGCAACGCCGCCGCGACGAAGCGCAGGCCTTTTCCCGAAATGGTCGCCGTATCGCCGCCGACGAATTGCGCCGTGACCTGCTTCGTGCTCGCGGCCGTCACGACCGCCGACACGAGTTCACCGTTGTCCGGATGATCCACCAGCGCATCTTCGATGGCTTCCGCGCGGTCATCGTCATCGGCAGGCAGATTGACGTTACCTTCCGGCCCGCGATAGCCATGACGGCGCTCGTAATCCATTACGCCCTTGCGCACGGCGCGATAGGCGGCGTCCTGATCCGCCGAATCGATGGTCATGGTCACCGTCAGGCCGCGCGTGTACGTCTCTTCCTTGTACTGCGCGTAAATCATCTGCCGCACCATTTCCGCGATGTATTCGGCATGCACGCCGTATTCGGTACCCGATAACTTCGTGTGAATCGGTTCGGCGATGGCCTGCTCGTATTGCTCGCGCGTGATGTAGCCGAGGTCGTTCATGCGCTTGAGAATGTATTCCTGACGTACCTTCGCGCGCTTGGGATTGACCACCGGATTATAGGCCGATGGCGCTTTCGGCAGCCCCGCGAGCATGGCCGCTTCAGCGAGCGTGATGTCCTTCAGATCCTTGCCGAAGTACACGCGCGCCGCGGCCGAAAAGCCGTAAGCGCGCTCGCCGAGGTAAATCTGATTCATGTACAGTTCAAGAATCTGATCCTTCGTCAAAGCGCGTTCGATCTTGTACGCGAGTAGCATTTCATAGACCTTGCGCGTATAGGTCTTTTCGCTCGACAGAAAGAAGTTTCGCGCGACCTGCATCGTAATGGTCGATGCGCCCTGCGATGCGCCGCCGTGCATCAGATTGGTCACGCCCGCGCGCAGGATGCCGAGGAAGTCGACGCCGCCGTGATCGTAGAAGCGATAGTCCTCGATGGCGAGCACGGCCTTCTTCATCTGATCCGGAATGTCCTGGAAGCGCACGAGGCTGCGCCGCTCTTCGCCGAATTCGCCGATTAGTACGTGATCCGCCGTGTAGACGCGGAGCGGCACCTTTGGCTGATAGTCGATCAGCGCATTGAGCGATGGCAGATTCAGCTCCATCACGACGAGCGCATAACCGAGGATCAGCCCGCCGACCACGGCACTGACCGCCGCCAGGCCGGCGAACCAGAACAGGATGCGCGTGAAGACAGAGCGGCGCTTGCCATTGCCGCGATCGTCGCGGTCATTGCGGCCGCCACGGTCGTTGCGACCGCCGTTGCCGTTCGAATTGGAGGAATCGTTCCAGCGGGGTTCGCGATCGTATCGCGTCGAATTGGATGAGTCGGGTTGTTTGATGATAGGCATGACTTGGATCGTTCGGCACGCGCTTTATGACTGCACGGTACGCTTGGCCAGGCTGCTTTCACACGCTGCAAGCGTGGGCAAAACAAGCGAATAATCGGATTGAGCAGGCCGGTTTTTTTGACTGAAGGCAACTACGCATTTTAAAGAATTCGGGCGCGCCCCTACAGAACAGGCGGACTTTTGAACAGGCGGCCTTTTTTTTTGTAAGTAAATCGCGCCGTGCGCGGAAAACGCCACGTATCGCCGCCTTGCGTACGGTTACCCACAGAAAGTGTTCCCAGCCTTGTGGACAACCGTATGAGAAAATACGCAAATCGTTGATCGCCCGTCTTTTTCATATGGCGCTCATGCGCTGACATGCGCGCTTCCCCGCATGCATATCCGCGTGAAATGGATATGATGGATGCATGGATTGCCGCTTTCCGGCAACCCGATGTAGACGTACGGTAAAATTGTCGTGCCCGTTTGGACCAACCCGTATCGAGACTTGCACCGTGCGCTTCGTGAACATTTTTTCAATCGCCTTACTGTTTGCGAGCCGCTCACGACGACCAAACCCAGCGAACACATCGTTGTATTCGTGACTCCCGCGCAGAAGCTCGCCGTCAGCAAGGTAGCGGAAAGCATGGGCATCAGCGTGAGCGAACTCGTGTGGCGCGCCGTGCTCAACTTTACTGCGACCAGCGAGCAGATCAAGGCGGCGAGCATCGTCGATTGCCTGCGCACACCCAAAGCGCCTGACGCGCTCGATGTCGCGCTCAAAAGCCGTCGCCGCCAAAACCGCCGCGCAGGCCACGCGCAACGCCGTCAAAAGCAAACGCAGCGTGCCGCCAACCTCGGTCGATACCGAAGGCGAAGACGCACCCGTCACCGGCGACGGACACTCCTGAGCTTCACATTATCGCTTCGTTACACTTCTTAACCTTGGTTAAGTCCCGGTTAAGTCGCGGCGTGCTCTAATATTTGGAGTAAACTTGGCGTCGCATCGAGATCAATCCGACGCTTGCAATCTTGCACCGCGCGCCTCATTTTATGGGCGCGCACACGCACGCCGAGGTCTTCATCCAAGGAGAAATACATGTCGCTTTTCGATTCCATTTCGCGCACGGTCAAAGGTCTGCTCAACGACGCAGCCGACACCATGCAGGACCCGTCACGCGACGCACGCCAGATCGTGCGCGAGCTCGATGACAGCATCGCCCGAGCGGAGAACGCGCTGATCGAGGTCGAGGCGCAGGTCGCCACGCAGCAAAACAAGCACGACGCCGACGACGACAAGGCGCGCAAGTACGGCGAAGGCGCGAAGCGCGCGTTGCAATTGGGCGACGAAGGCCTTGCGCGCGAAGCGCTCGCGGCGCAAGCTAACGCCGAAACCGAACGCGACGCCCTCGCTGCCGAACTGCAAACGCTGGTGCCGTCGGTCGAGCATCTCAAGCAGCAGATCAACGACATGCGCCAGCGCCGAAACGACCTGAACGCGCGCTCGAACATCCTTCAAGCGAAGCAGCAGATCGTCACCGCGAAGGATACGGCGGCGACGGCGCTGGGTGGCATCGGCGGAAAGAATCTATCGGAAGACTTTCAGAAGCTGGAAGAGAAGATTCAGCTTGCCAATGCGCGTTCGGACGCGCGCCTGAATTCCGACGATCAGAAGTCCGGCAAGGCGCTCAACGACAAGCTCGCGGCGTTGAATCGCGGCCCGTCGTCGGTCGAGGACCGTCTGGAAGCGCTCAAGAAGCAGCTGAATATACCCGCGCAGTAAGCTTCTCGAAGCTGGAACCCCGTTACACATCGCATAAACATCAATCGAAAGGAGACAGGCGCTGCGCGCGCCCGTCCCGGATCATGAAAAAGACACTGACGGCCCTTGCGCTCGTACTGTCGCTCGCCTTCCCGCTCGCGTTCGCGGTGCCGACCGTGCAACAGGTCAAGCAGTCCATGACGTCGAGCAACTGGCAAAAAGCCGATTCGCAATTGAGCGAAGTGTTGCAGGCGCATCTGAACAACGCGTATGCGCATTATCTGTACGCGCAAGTGCTCGGCCGCGAAGGCCGCTATAGCGACGCGCTCTCGCAATTGCAGCAGGCAAAGTCGGCCGATCCGTCTCTGAGCTTCACGGATCCGTCGAAGTTCGCCGAGACGCAGGCGCGCATTCAATCGCATGCGCAAGGCGGCACGCGTGCTTCGACCACGGCGAATCCGTTCAATCAGGGCAGTCAGGCCGCAGCCGCGTCACAGAAGCATGGCCCGTCGATGGGTATGTGGGTCGGCCTGATCGTGTTGATCGGCGCGATCGCGCTCGTCTTGCGCTGGGGCCTGAAACGCGCCCGCACCCGAGACGACGGCCAGGCAAACGACGATCGCCGCGCGCAGATCAAGCGCGCCACGGAATTGCTCAACGATGTGCGCACGCTCAAACTCGACGTACGCCTGTCGGCCGTGCCGGGGCATGAAGCGCGGCTCAAGGATGTCGAAGCTGCGGAAACGCAGTTGCGCAAGATGGTCGAAGAACTGTCGAACTCGAAGAATCCACTGCCGCCCTATGCCATCGAGGATATGGAGAATCGCGTGGCGAGTCTGAAGGCGCGCGCCGAAGGCCGGCCGGATCCGAATGCGACAGAGAATGCGCCGCAAGGGAACGGCGGTTCGGCGTATGCGCAAGAAGCCGAGCGCTGGGGACGTAATCAGCAGCAGCCGTATCCGCCGCAGGGGCAGTATCCGCAGCAACAGGGGCAGCAAGGGCCGGTCATCATCCAGCAAGGCAGTGGCTGCTTCGGTGGTGGCATGGGCGGTCTTTTGACCGGCGTGTTGCTGGGCGAAGCGATGTCGCATGGACGCGACCGCGTGATCGAACGCGAAGTGCCGGTCGAGCGCCGCGACGACAACAATGGCGGACTGGATTTCGGCAACGGCTCGAACGACTGGAACGGCGGCGGTCTCGACCTCGGCAGCAACGACGACAACTGGCGCGACACCTGATCGCCTGATCGAACGCCGCAGACACAAAAGCCCCGCTCAAACGGGGCTTTTGTGCATTCTCGCGGGCAAGACAATCACCCGCCGCCGCCCAGAAACTTCAGCAGCGCCCATAAAAACCGGAAGAACCCGACGATGAATTCCCAGATGCGTTCAAGCTGATCCCAGGTGGCGACGCGCATCAGGACGTTGAGCATCATCATGCGGATGGGAGCGCGCTTTTCGTTGAAGGGGCAATAAAAGGCGAAAGGCATCGGGTAAAAAAACGGGCAGCTTACGCCGCCCGTCCGTCATCGCAAAATCGCATGATACTTGCTCGTGCGATATCCTCTCGTTTACGCTTTACTCTCGTCGCTTTCGGGCGGCGGCACTTCATCCGTCAGCGCTTCTTCGAGCTTCCGGAAGATGCGCCCGGTCGCGCCCTTCGCCTGCAATGCTAACAGCAGCAGCGAGCGGCCGGTCACCGTGTAGAGATCGCCTGAACCGAATACAGGAAGCTCTTCGCGGATCGGCGCGTTCGTGTCGATCAGGCAGATCCACTCGTCCGGACCCGGAATGTCCGGCAGCGTGAAATCGACGACATCGTGATACGCATTGACGATGAGCAGCAGCGTCGCGTCCGATGCCGGCTTGCGGATGCCCGTCGCCTGCGCACGTCCATCGAGCACGAGTCCGAAGCAGCGCATGTTCGGATCGTCCCATTGCTCCTGCGTCAGGACTTCGCCGCTCGGGCTGAGCCATTTGACATCCGCCACTTGCAGATCTTCGCGGAATTCGCCCGTCAGGAAGCGTTGACGGCGCAGCACCGGCAGCGCGCGACGCAGCGTCGTCAGCTTGCGCACAAACTCCTGCAACGCATGGCCTTCGTCGCCGATATCCCAGTTCACCCAGCTAATGTCGTCGTCCTGACAATATGCGTTGTTGTTGCCGTTCTGCGTGCGGCCGAATTCGTCGCCGGCGAGGATCATCGGCGTGCCTTGCGAGAACAGCAGCGTCGCCAGCATGTTGCGCTTCTGGCGCTCGCGCAGCGTGCGGATTTCGGGATCGTCAGTCGGGCCTTCCGCGCCGCAGTTCCACGACTTGTTATCCGAATGGCCGTCCTTGTTGTCTTCGCCGTTCGCCTCGTTGTGCTTGTCGTTGTAAGACACGAGATCGTTCAGCGTGAAGCCATCGTGCGCTGTGATGAAGTTCACGCTCGCCCACGGACGGCGCCCGCGCTTGTTGAACTTGTCGCCCGATGCGGTCATGCGTGTCGCCAGTTCCGGCGAGGTGCCCTCTTTGCCCTTCCAGAACGCGCGCACCGTATCGCGGTAACGATCGTTCCACTCCGCCCAGCCCGGCGGGAAGCCGCCGACCTGATAGCCGCCGGGACCGCAATCCCACGGCTCCGCGATCAGCTTCACGCTCGACAGGATCGGATCCTGACGGCAGCTATCGAGGAAGTCGCCACCTTCGTCGAAGCCGTACGGCTCGCGCCCTAGAATGGTCGCCAGATCGAAGCGGAAGCCATCGATGTTCATCTCCGTCACCCAGTAGCGCAGGCTGTCAGTGACCATCTGCAGCACACGCGGATGCGAGAGATTGAGCGTGTTACCCGTGCCCGTATCGTTGATGTAGTAGCGGTTTTTTTCCGGCATTAGCCGGTAGTACGAAGCATTGTCGATGCCGCGGAACGACAGCGTTGGCCCGCGCTCGTTGCCTTCCGCCGTGTGGTTGTACACGACGTCGAGAATCACTTCGAGGCCGGCTTCGTGCAGGCGGTCCACCATCTCCTTGAACTCGGCAATTGCGCCCGAGCCGCGCGCAAAGAATCGCGGGTCAGCGGCGAAGAAGCCGATCGTGTTATAGCCCCAGTAGTTCGTAAGGCCCTTGTCGAGCAGATAGCTGTCGTTGACGAACGCATGAATTGGCAGCAGTTCGACGGACGTCACGCCCAGACTTTTAATGTAATCGACGATCTCTTTCTGGCCGAGACCTTCGAAGGTGCCGCGCATGTGTTCCGGAATCGCCGGATGGCGCTTCGTATAACCGCGCACGTGCGTCTCGTAGAAGATCGTGTGCTCCCAGGGCACGCGAACGCGCATGGCGTGCGTCCATGTGAAGCTTTGATCGACCACCTGGCACTTCTGCATGAATGGCGCGCTGTCGCGTTCGTCGAATGTGAGGTCGTCGCCTTCGGCGTTGAGCGTGTAGCCGAATACCGCCGGATCCCACTTCAGTTCGCCGACATGCGCCTTTGCGTATGGATCGAGCAGCAGCTTGTTCGGATTGAAGCGATGCCCGTTCTCCGGCTCATACGGCCCATGCACGCGGTAGCCGTACACGGCGCCCGGTTTGAGACCGTGGATGTAGGCGTGCCAGACTTCATCGGTGTATTCGGGCAGCTCGATGCGCTGCGTTTCCGTTTCGCCCTTCTCGTCGAAGAGACAGAGTTCGACCTTGGTCGCGTTCGCTGAGAAGAGCGCGAAATTGACACCGTTTCCGTCCCAGGTCGCGCCAAGCGGAAAAGGAGAGCCTTCGGCAATGCGGAGTTCGTTCGGCATGAGATGATGATTTCGATGGATGGACGCGTGTCGCGTCTGGAAAATGCGTTTGGGGCACTGCATTGCGTGGCCTGAAGCGGATTGCAAAGAGATAGCAGATTACGTGCCCGTGAGCAGTTAGTGCATTCGCCCGCATGAGCAAGCCGTCAAGCGCAATGTTTTGTCCGGAATCGCCGCGTAGCGGGCGCAGTTTGTGTAAAACGTTCTTTTGCTTGTGCGCGCATCAAATATGCAGGTGCGCTGAATGCTTTGCGCGTTTTTGTTAGCTCTGAAAGCGCGTCACGATCCCAAGGAGAACTCGCTTGTCTTCCCAATCACCAACCAACACCGATGCCAACTACGCCAACGGCCACGCCCTGCGCGCCGCCGTCCCCTTCGAATCGCATGCTGCCTGGCAGCCGGCAGCCGACCGTCCGGACCCGGTCGAGCGTGTGCTTGGCGACAACGCGGGCCGTCAGGAGCGCCTGATGCCGCTGCGCATGCAGCGCATGAGCGAATCGCCGTTCGCGTTTCTGCGCTGCGCGACCACGGTAATGGCGTGGGATCTGGCGAAGTCGCCGTCCATCGGACATAACGTGATGATCGATGGCGACGCGCACATCAACAACTTTGGTCTGTTCCGCACGCCGCGTCAGGACGTGGTGTTCGATCTGAACGATTTCGACGAGACGCTCGTCGGTCCGTGGAAATGGGATCTGAAGCGGCTGACGGCGAGCATCAATGTGGCGGCACGCGAAAACGACGTCCGCGCCGACGGACGCGAACGCGCGGTGCGCTCGGCGTGCGCGGCGTATCGCACGACCATGTCGCAGCTCTGGCAAATCAGTCCATACGACTTATGGCAGATGCGTGGCTACGCGAGCGCCACGCATATCGACGTGCCGACGAAACTCGACGCCGACGAGAAGGCAACCATCGAAAAAACCGTGGACAAGGCCATGAAGCGCTCCCACGCGACGATGCTCGCCAAAGTCGCGGAGCCAGTGGGAAAAAGCTGGCGCTTCGTCGCCATCCTCGACGCCGCCGAAAAAGCCCATGTCGCCGATGGTCTGCGCGCATATCTCCAGACCATCGCGGGCGAGTGGCGCATGATGCTGGAGCGCTACGATGTCGTAGATGTCGCGCATCGCGTGGTCGGCGTGGGCAGTGTCGGCACGCGCGCGTATCTGGTGCTGCTGATCGGACTCGCGCTAGGCGATCCGCTGTTCATGCAGGTGAAGGAAGGTATCATGCCGGCGGCCTTGCCCTTCGTGCCGCCGCTGGATGAGCCGTACCGGCATCAGGGACGCCGCGTGGTGCACGGGCCAGCGCCTGATGCAAAGTTCATCCGATGCCCTGCTCGGCTGGACCACCATCTCCGGCCGCGATTTCTACGTACGGCAGATGAAGCAGATTCGCGGCTCGATTCCCGTCGACTGGCTGCACGGCGCAACCTTCGACTATTTATTACGCGTGGTGTCTCGGCCTGCTGCTCGCGCGTGCACACGCGCGCACCGGCGATCCGGCGCTGATCGCAAGCTATTGCGGCGCGAATGACGACAAGTTCGACGCCACCTACGCGCAATGGGCCGAACGCTACGGCACGCAGACCGTCGCGGACCACGCCGCGTTTTGCGCCGCCATCAAGAGCGGACGCGTGCCCATCAAATGATGTCCTGAATCCGCGCCCGGACGGATCACGCGCATTTCCTGCGCATACGAATGGCATAGCCCTTGCTGCCAGCACCTGCTGCTTTAATTCGACATTTTTCGGACTTTAACTTGGAGGAAGCCGCGCATGAGCCTGATTCAGGAATTCAAGGGCTTCGCCCTTAAGGGCAACGTCATGGACCTCGCTATCGGTGTCATCATCGGTGGCGCTTTTTCAACGATCGTGAACTCCGTTGTCAAGGATCTGATCATCCCGGTCGTCGGACTCGCGACGGGCGGTCTCGATTTCTCGAACCTGTTCGTTCGCTTAGGGCCAATACCGGCCAGCTTCAAAGGTAATCCCGAGTCGTACAAGGATTTGCAGACCGCGGGCGTCGCCGTGTTCGGCTACGGCTCGTTCATCACGGTGCTGATCAACTTCATCATCCTCGCGTTCATCATCTTTCTGATGGTGAAGTTCATCAACAATCTGCGCAAGCCGCACGAGGAAGCCGCCACCGCGCCGCCGGAAAACGTGCTGCTGCTGCGTGAAATCCGGGATGAACTCAAGAAGGCGCCGCACGTCTGACATCGATCTCGCAGTCGTTTTTCTGTCGCTTAGCAAGCACTACAAGGTTTTAGTTGCTTTAGGCTGAGGGTTATACGGCAAACCCGCGATGCAACCGCGGGTTTGCCCTCGCACAAAGCGTTTTTCAGTGCGCATAGCCGCTTTTTTTTTTTGCTGGAAGACTTTTTGTGCAGGGTTGAGCAGGACTAGCTATTATTGAGCTATTGAGACTTGAGCTATTGAGACGAAAGCTTAGAGGGGATGCCAAGCGGCCGCCCCAAAGGAAATCGGCACGATTCGTGCGCCAGGGATGTGCATCGTCGAATTTGTAATCGACGGTCGTGCGGACAAAGGTCGCGAATCACCGTGACCTGATCACATTCGATGCGCTATAAAAGATCGACGTGCGGCACGCAAGACGGGAGTGGCCGCATGAGGACGCTGTGTTGTTTGCAATTCTTTTTCAGGCGAGTTTTTATGTCCTTCCCGAAAAAGCGTAAACGCGTGAAGGCTAATGGCGACGAGTCTTTTCTCGCCGTATTGCGGCATTTAAAGCCGTTCGGCCAGCTCGACATCAAGATTGCACACGCTCGCGCGCAGGACGAACCGGTGCTCTATGCCCACGTGCTGCCAGGGCTCGATGTCCTGTTGTGCAGCGTGCGCGGCGCTCAGCCACCGTACCCGGCGATCGACGAGCTGCACAGGCGCTGTGTCGAATCCATCACTAACGCGCTCGAACAGCCGCTCGACGGGCTGGAAAATGGCGGCTACTGGTACGAGGCCAACGGCTTCAGCTTCCTGGTGTTCGCCAGCCGCGCCCGCACCCAGATTCTGAGCGAGTTCGGCGCAACCGTTTCCGCCAGCCGCCGTCGCGGCACGCGCCGTCAGGGTGCGGGCGACGCGGCTTCGCGTCCGCTGCGTTAGACTTTTCCTCTCTTTCGAAAACCGTTCCTTGCATGAGAGTGCGAGGGACGGCTTTCACCTGTCCGCATATTCCCCGCTTCATTTCTGCACGTTCCCGTCTTTAATGGATGTTGATGGCGCGCGTCTTGCTACAACGCCCTGCCCCCTTCTATCACAAGGAGAACATCATGTCGGAACACGTCTACAAGCAGATCGAACTCACCGGTTCCTCGCCGACGTCCAGCGATGACGCCGTGCGCGTCGCGCTGGAAAAGGCCTCGAAGACGCTGCGCAACATACACTGGTTCGAGGTGACGGAAACGCGCGGGCACGTCGAGAACGGCAAGATCGCGCACTGGCAGGTGACGGTGAAGGTGGGGCTGCGCATCGAGGACTAATGCGTCTTCTCAAGAAAAAACGGCGCGCCACGAAGGCGCGCCGTTTTCATTGGAGCGATGGAAGCTTACTTCGGCAAGGAGCCGTCCACGCCTTCCACATACCAGCTGATGCGCTGCAGTTCCGGATAGGTCAGCGTCTTGCCGGCGGGCACCTTTTCCGCGCCCGACTGATCCTTGATCCGACCCGTGCTTTTCGTTCGCGGTGTTGAGCATCGCGTTCGAATCGGTGTTTTGCAGGAGCACGTCCGTGCCCTGCCCGATCAGTGTTTCGGCCGCCTGCTTTTTCTTTCCCGGATCGAATCAGCTATTGATCCAGATGACCGTCATGTGGATCTTCGGATTCACCGAGCGCGCGCCCATCGTGTACGCGTTGATGTTGCGCACCACTTCCGGAATCGGCACCGATGCCACGAAGCCCAGCGCGTTCGTCTTCGTTACATAGCCCGCCGCGACGCCCGCGGGATACGCGCCTGATACAGGCGCACATTATAGGTGCCGAAGTCCTTCGCCTTCTTGAAGCCCGTCGCGGTCAGGAACGTCGTATCGGGGAAATCTTTCGCCACCTTCAGCGCGAAATCCTGATAGCCGAAGCTCGTGGCGAAAATAACCTTGTTGCCCTTCCTTGTTTGCGAGATCGCGGAACACGCGTTCCGAATCCGCCGATTCCGGCACATTCTCCAAGCGCGTGATCTTGATCTTGCTGCCGTACTTCGCCTCGACTTCTTTGCTGCCGGCGTCGTGCGCGAATGTCCAGCCCGCGGCGCCGGGATTGCCGAGATAGACGAAAGCGCCGCCCGGCGTATCCGCCGCCTGTGTGCTCGCTGCGGCTACGGTCGCCGTGATCGCCTTCAGCCATGTTTTTGCATTGTTGATTCTCCTGGTCGATGTTGTGTTTCAAAACCTATCCAGCCTGACGAGTTTCGTCGGTCAAAATTCTGTGTGGAATGCGTTGCTGCTTTTGCGCGACAGTCCTCAGCTCGCCGAACAAGAGCGCGCCGATCAGCAGACGCCCCGGCCGCCACGTCGCACACGACCAGCGCCAGCGCGATCCAGCCGCGTCCCGAGGTCAACTGCTCCTGCCAGACGTGCAGATACACGATCGAGTAATAGCCGCCCGCGACGCCGGCCATCGCGCCGCCGAACAGCGTCGCGCCGTAGCGCACGCCGATCACGGGAAAGCCCACCGAATGCGCAACTGATGGCGACTCGCCGAACGAGCGCAGCACCAGCCCCGCGCGCATCTTGTACAGAAACCAGCCGATCAGGATGAACATGGCGAACGCGAGATAGCCGAGCGGATCGAGCGAGAAAATCGCGGGACCGAGCACGGAATGCTCTTAAGCACTGGAATCGGCATCACGTCGATAATCACGCGCATCGCCGCCGACGTGTACGGCTTGCCGACATATGCCGAAAAGCCGATGCCGAAGATCGTCAGCGACAGGCCTGTTGCGACCTGATTCGCAAGCATCGTAATGGTGAGGAAGCTGAACAGCAGCGCCATGGCGAGTCCGGCGAAAACCGACACGAGCATGCCGAGCCACGGACTCCCGGTGATCGATGCGACCGCGAAGCCAGTGACCGCGCCCACCAGCATCATTCCTTCGACGCCGAGATTGAGCACGCCGAACTTCTCCGCGACGAGTTCGCCCGCGCCTGCGTACATCAACGGAATAGCGGCAACGACGGCGCTGGAAACGAGATTGCTGGCTTGATTGATGTCCATTGTTCTTCGCCTCGATTTAAGCGGCATGATAACAGTTGCAGCGTGTCTTCGGCCATTACGGCTTGCCACAACAAATCAACGTGGATAACGACGCACCGTGGGGCTCGTCAAGCAAGGCCGGCCAGCTCACCGGGTTGAGCATCTGGCTGATTCGTCT
>LELG01000063.1 GCA_001045575.1 Candidatus Burkholderia pumila | reverse complement strand
ACGCTCTAACGCAGAGCATATCGCGTAAGGGCAATTGCCTTGACAACGCCGCAATGGAGAGCTTCTTCGGTACGTTAAAGTCTGAGTGCTTCCGGCTACACCGCTTCTACAGCATCGAACAGTGCAAGCGGAGCTGAATCGCTACATCCACTACTACAATCACGATCGCATCAAGCTGAAACTGAAAGGGCTGAGCCCCGTGCAATACAGCACTCAGCCATTGACCGCGTAGTCTTTAACTGTCCAACTTCTTGGGGTCAGTTCATCTCAGCGTGTGCCTTTGAGTTTTTCGCGGCGACGTTTTTCCCCGTAGCAGGCTTTTCCCGCGACGTTCGCTGGCCATTCGACGTTCAGTCGCCGAACAGCTTCTGACGCAGTTCGCGGCGTTCCTGCGCTTCGAGCGAGAGCGTAGCCGTCGGGCGCGCGAGCAGGCGCGGAATACCGATGGGTTCACCCGTCTCTTCACACCAGCCGTAATCGCCGGATTCGATGCGCCCGAGCGACTGTTGCACCTTCTTCAGAAGCTTGCGTTCGCGGTCACGCGTGCGCAGTTCCAGTGCATGTTCTTCCTCGATGGTCGCGCGGTCTGCCGGGTCCGGCACGATGACCGTTTCCCGCAGATTTTCCGTCGTTTGGCCGGCATTCTTCAGAATGTCCGCTTGCAACTGTTCGAGCCGGTTCTTGAAAAAGGCGAGCTGTTCCTCGTTCATATAGTCCTTCTCGCTCATCTTCAGGATTTCGGCTTCGGTTAAGAGTTTCGTTGTCATCTGCTTGCTTCTTCAATTTCAATATAAGGCGATATTTTCGCAACGCCCGCGGCTGCGTGACCCGGATGCGGTGCTTCTGGCTTCGCGCTTGGCATCACGCAAACGCCGATGCGGGGCCAAACTCCTCTGGAAACCGATATTGGATGCAGCTCCGGACCGACCAGCCGTTCTTTCGCACGCCTCTCGATTCCGGCCCCGGTGCACTGTCTTCGATTCGCCTTCCCCCGGTGAATCTCGACACTATCCCGACGGGTCATCCCTTTCTCCTGTCCGTCGGCTGAACGCTCAAGGACGGCTTAGCCTTTGGAACTGCCCTTCTCCAGTGGGGCTGTATTGTAACTGAACCTCATTTTCTGGCGACAACTAGAAAAACATTGTCAACTTGTGACAAAATTTCAAAAATATAACGCCTGTACGTACAAAAGCGATGATGCTAAATGGTCGCGCTTACATCATTTGCAACGAAAGTCAATGACGAAAAACGCCACACAGGGAGCTTTTCGAACCCGTGGCGGTATTTTTTCGTTTGCCGTACCTCGCCAATGAAGCGAGATACGTGCCTATGACTTACACTTACTTGACGAGGCAGGCATTCAGCCCGTCGGTGATCAGATCTTTCGGCAGCTCGATGCCGATGAATACTATTTTGCTGTTCTTCTTCTCGACCGATATCCACTTGCCGGCGAGATCGCTGCCCATCATCTGGTGCACGCCCTGGAATACGACCTTGCGATCGACGCCCTTCATATAGAGTAGAGCACGCCTTTGTAGCGCAGCAGCCGTTCGCCGTAAATTTGCAGAATGCCGCCAAGGAAATCTTCGAGACGGTTCGGATCGAATGGCTTCGCGCTGCGATACACAAACGACTTGATCTTGTCGTCGTGATGCGCGTGATGATGCCCCTGATCGTGACCATACTTATGATCGTGATCGTCTTCCGCGAGGAAGTCCGGATCGAGCTCCAGCTTCGAGTTCAGATTGAAGCCGCGCAGATCGAAGATTTCCTTGATGGTCGCACGCGGGTTAATGTGCAGCAGGCGATGCTTCAGCGCTTCGAGTTCATCAGCAGAGATCAGGTCCGACTTTGTGATGAACAGACGGTCCACGAAGCCAACCTGCCGCTGCACGACTTCGTGCTGATCGAGCTGCGCATTGGCGTGCTTGGCGTCCACCAGCGTGATGATGGCGTCGAGCAGGAATGCGTCGGCGACGGTGTTATCCATGAAGAATATCTGCGCGACCGGGCCGGGATTCGCCAGACCCGTCGTTTCGATCACCACGCGGTCGAAATCCAGCGTGCCGGATTTCGTGCGGTTGGCCAGGTAGGTCTTCGAGCGCGCGCGCCAGGTCGCCGCGGATCGTGCAGCAGATGCAGCCGTTGCTCATCTGAATGATCTGCTCGTTCGTTTCCTGCACGAGAATTTCGTTGTCGATGTTTTCTTCGCCGAACTCGTTCTCGATGATGGCGATCTTCATGCCGTGCTGTTCGCCCAGAATGCGCTTGAGCAGCGTGGTTTTGCCGCTGCCCAGAAAGCCGGTCAGGATGGTTACGGGAATCATGGTGTTCCTTTTATTCGGGAAAGCCGCGCTCAATTGGCTATTGAAACATATTTGCAAAGGCGATGCTTTCGCGTCCAGGCATGCGCTATTCGCGCCTAGTTTAGGCCGTCAAGCGATTTGCAACAGCAGCCCTTTCAGGTATTCGCCTTTCGGGAACGATGTTAGCAGTGGATGATCGACCCCCCGCGCCCAGGCGCTTGAGAATGCGCACATCGACACGCGCATCCGAGGCCGCGCCCGCGACGATCTTCTGGAAAAGGTCGGCGTCGATCGCGCCCGAACGGGAATACGTGAACAGCAGGTTGACCGGACGCAGCAACTTGAAGCCGGTCAGATTGATTTCCTTGTACGCCCGCGCCACGCGATCCACGCTTTCCTTCGATGGCGCGAACTTCGGCGGATCGAGCACAATCAGGTCGAAGCGCTGGCCTTCGTCGTGCAGACGGCGCAGTGTTTTGAAGGCAGCGGCGTCGAGCCATTCGGCTTTGGTTTTGTCGAAGCCGTTCGCTTTCACGTTTTCGCGTGCGATCGCCAAAGCTTCGCCGGACGAATCGACGGACACGACGCGCGTCGCACCGCCCTTCAGCGCCGCGAGCGAAAATCCACTCGTGTAGCAGAAGCAGTTGAATACTTCGCGGCCCTGCGCATTCTGCGCGACAAGCACGCGATTATCGCGCTGATCGATATAGAAGCCGGTCTTGTGGCCATTGCGCACATCGACATGAAACGCACGCCGCATTCATTGGCGATGAGCGTATCGGCGGTTTGCTCCAGCCCTTCCTTTTGCCGGATCGATACGTCCGAGCGCTCATACACGTTTGGGCAATCCGTCGCGCCGATCAGCGCCTGAACGATCGCTTCCTTCCACGATTCGACGCCCGTCGCCATGAACTGACACACGAGTTGCGCGTGCTTCTCGCGGTCGATCACGTAGTAATCGACGATCAAGCCAGGCAAGCAGTCCGCTTCGCCGAAGATGAGACGCGTCGCGCCGGTGTCTTTCACCATCGCCTGACGATGCGCCCCGCGCGTTGCACGCGGCGCTTGAAGAACGCGTGATCGACGGGCTCGTTTTTGTCGAAGGTCCAGACGCGCGCGAATCTGCGACTCCGGACTATACGACGCCCGCGCGAGAAAACGGCCATCGGCGGCGCGTAGGGTTAAAGGTGGAACCCGGTGCAGGATGGCCGTCGATACGCGCGATCGCGCTGGCATAAATCCACGGATGGCGTCGGACCAAAGACTTGTCCTTCGCCAATTTGAGCGTGATGGTATTCATTGCGAGTGAGCTTGCAGCGCTGTTTTTCAGAGCGCCTGAGAGAGTCGGTTAATCGCGCTTCTTCGCGCGAGGATGCGCCGCGTCGTAGACCTGCGAGAGATGCTGGAAATCGAGTGACGTATAAATCTGTGTCGCGGTGATGCTCGCGTGCCCGAGCAGGTCCTGCACCGCACGCAGGTCGCCGCTCGATTGCAGCACGTGCGTGGCAAACGAATGCCGCAGTACGTGTGGATGCACGTTGGTCGGCACGCCGGCCATCAGCGCCATGCGTTTAACGCGCTCGCGGACCACGCCCGGCGACATGCGGTTGCCGCGCGTCGACAGAAACAGCGGATGCGGATCGAGTTTGATGAACTCGCCGCGCACTTCGATCCACGCTTTCAATGCAGCGATCGCCTTGCTGCCGACCGGCACCGTGCGATGCCGTTTGCCCTTGCCGAGCACGGCCACTTCCGCGCTGTCGATATTGAGCCAGCCTTCGGACGTGCTCACCTGAGCGATATCGAGCCCGACGAGTTCCGCGAGCCGCAGTCCGGATGAATAGAACAGTTCGAGGATCGCGTGATCACGCAGCGCTTCCGGCGTGCCGGCGTGAGGTGCGTCCATGAGTCTGACGGCGTCATCGACCGCAAGCGCTTTGGGCAGCGATTTCTCGCGCTTCGGCGCACGCACGGTCGCCACGGGATTCGCCGGCATGTCGATGCGCTCCGCGAGCCATCGATAAAACGCGCGCCACGCCGACAAACGATGCGCAATCGACCGCGATGACAGCCCTGCCGCATGGGCGCGCAAGACTGCGCCGCGAATGTCGTTGACCGTCAGCTTGTCCAGCGAACGGCCTTTTGCCAGCGCGTACAGTTCGCCTAGTTCGTGCGTATAGCCGCACAGCGTGTGCTCGGACAACTTTCGCTGATTCTTCAGGACCGCGAGATAGTCGGCGATGACCGGCCCCAGCGGGTTTTCCTTCGGGGCGTCTGCGTCCGTGGCTGCGTCGGCGTTCATGTTCCGATGCTTAATGCGGCAACAAACGCGACAGCGCCGCGCTCGCCAGCGCGTCGATATGCGTCAGGAAGTCCGTCGCCATGCCGTCGTGGAAGCGGCGCGGATCCGGCGAACCCATCACGAGCAGGCCGAACACGGGCGCATCGGGACCGCCTTGCAGGTCGCGCAGCGCGATCAGCGCGACGGACTCGATCTTGCCCGATGCATCGTTCGCGCCGAGCCATTGCGCCGCCGCGAAACCGGTGTTCGCGCCGCAATACGGCGCGTCGAGACTGTTGGCGAAAATGCGCACTTCCTCGCCGACCTGACGCGCGAAATCCGCCTGATGGAAGGCTTCGTCGATATCCCACACGCGCAGTGCGGCATGCGGCACGTCAAACACCTCGCACAGACCATCGATGATGGCCGCGGGCAGCGTGTACGGATCGCGCTGTGAGATCACGCGCACGGTCCATCGATTGAACTTGGTCGAGATGCTGTCGTTTTCGTGGCCGTAGCGCAACAATTCAGCGAGACGCCGTTCGAGCTGCTTGTTCTTGTCGCGCAGCATTTCCATCTGCTGCTCCTGCAGCGACACGGTGGCCTTGCCATGCAGATTTGATAGCCGGATGCTGCCCAGCAATTCGGCATTCTCGACGAAGAAATCGGGGTTGTCGAGCAGATAATCGGCGACTTCGCGTGGATTCATGATTGATGTGTTCGTTAGCCGATGCGGTCGAATTCAATTTCGCCTTCGAAGACCGTCGTGGCCAGTCCGGCCATGAACAGCGCGACAGATTCATCGGCCGCGCTGTTCCAGGTGATCGTGAGTGTTCCGCCATGTGTCTGCACGCGTACTGGAGAGTCCAGCACACCGCGCCGGATGCCTGCCGCCACCGCGGCGCACGCGCCCGTGCCGCATGCGAGCGTTTCACCCGCGCCGCGCTCGAACACGCGCAGCTTTACGTTCTGACGATCGACGATCTGCATGAAACCCGCGTTCACCCGCTTTGGAAAGCGGGCGTGACGTTCGATCAGCGGACCTTCGGTGGACACCGGATAGCCTTCGACGTCATCGACGATCTGCACCGCATGCGGATTGCCCATCGAAACGACGGAGACCCAGTGCGTGTCGCCGAGAATATCGAGTGGCCAGAGCGTGTCCGTGCCTTCCTTGCGGCCTTCGAGGCCGTTGACATCGAACGGGACCTGAGGCGGATCGAAGACCGGCGTGCTCATATCGACGACGATTTCGCCGGTCGGCTGCATGTTCAGCGTGATGACGCCCTTTTGCACCTGCACGCGCACGCTGGATGCGTCCGTCAGCCCGCGCTCGCGCACGAATTTGACGAAGCAACGCGCGCCGTTGCCGCAATGCTCGACCTCGCCGCCGTCGCAATTGAAGATACGATATTTGAAGTCGACGCCATCGATGGTCGGCTTTTCGACCAGTAGCAACTGGTCAGCACCGACGCCGAAATGCCGATTGGCGAGTGCGCGGATCTGGGCGGCGCTGAGATAGAGCGCCTGCGAGTAGCCGTCGAGCATGACGAAGTCGTTGCCCGCGCCTTGCATTTTGGTGAATTTGAGTTTCATGGCCGCTATTCGCTATTGTATGTGACGCGCGGCGGCAAGACTTGCGCGCCGCGCGTACGGCCGAAGCGCATCATCAATAGAAGCTGGTCTCGCCCTCAGGCCGCGTCTTGAACCGCTTGTGCACCCAGTAATACTGCTCCGGCATCTCCAGAATGTGCTCTTCCAGAAATTCGTTCATGCGGCGCGCGTCGGCGTCGTCATCGCCGGAAGGATAGTTTTGCCACGGTTCGTAGATCATGAGCCGGTAACCCTTGTAGTTTGGCAGCACTTCGCCGATGAACGGCACCACTTGCGCCTTCCCTGTCTTCGCCAGCCGTCCGACGGCGGTCAGCGTGCAAGTCTGAATCCCGAAGAATGGCACGAAAGTCGAATTGCGCATGCCGTAATCCATGTCTGCGCCGAGCATGACCGGCTTGCGGTCGCGCAGCCAGCGCAACACGATGCGCGCATTGTCCGCGCGGCTCGCCATGTCCACACCGAAACGCGCGCGCTGCGCTTTCGCAAGCTCTTCGACCTGTGGATTCGAAAACGGCTGGTACAGCGACCCGCATTGCCGATGCAGCGAGTAGTTCAAAAAGATCGACCCTGCTTCGATACCGACAAAGTGGAAGCCAAGAAACAAGGTAGGGGGCAGATCGGGATCCGTCAGATCGACGGCGCTGTCCAGTTCGATGAGCTTGTCGAGCTTCTTAGCCGAGCCGAACCATTGCACGCTGCGTTCAACATAGCTCCGGATCGCATGCCGGAAATGCTTCTGCGCGATGTTTTCGCGTTTCTCATCGGACCACTCGGGAAAGCACAATTTCAGGTTCGTGTGCACGATGCGTTTGCGCCGGCTCGGAATCTGATAAAATAGCCAGCCGAGGCCATCGCCGAAACGCGCCGTGATGCCATACGGAATGACCGCCAGGAACTTGAGAAACGCAATGGCGAGCGCCACGTCGATACGGCTTAGCATGTGCGACTCCGTACACTGGACAAACGAAAAAGGACCAAGGAAGCCAAAGGGGTCAATTCTGTGAAAACGCGGAAAACCCTGAAAACCCGTATAATAAAACCTTCGCCGAGTTAATGGACAACTTGCGGGGCGAAGCTGGCAGGGGTCAGGTAAACCAACGCGCCTGCTGGAGAAAGACATCCGCTAAAGCGTCGCCGCTTCAGACTCCAGACGAAGTCGGCTACGTGAATATCAACCGTACTCTTGGAGTCTGAAGCGTGTCGAACGACTATCTCTTTACTTCCGAATCTGTTTCCGAAGGCCACCCGGACAAGGTTGCCGATCAAATCTCCGACGCCATCCTCGACGCGATCCTTGCTCAGGATCCGAAGTCGCGTGTCGCAGCAGAAACGCTCTGCAATACCGGCCTCGTCATGCTCGCCGGTGAAATCACCACCAACGCCAACGTCGACTACATCCAGGTCACGCGTGACACGATCAAGCGCATCGGTTACGACAACACGGATTACGGTATCGACTATCGCGGCTGCGCGGTGCTCGTCGCTTACGACAAGCAATCGCTCGACATCAAGCAAGGTGTCGACACGGCGCATGACAATAACCTCGATCAGGGGGCGGGCGACCAGGGCCTGATGTTCGGTTACGCGTGCGACGAAACGCCCGAGCTCATGCCGCTGCCGATCTACCTGTCACACCGCCTCGTCGAGCGTCAGGCGAATCTGCGCCGCGATGGCCGTCTGCCCTGGCTGCGTCCGGATGCGAAGTCGCAAGTCACCGTGCGTTATGTCGACGGCAAGGCGCATTCGATCGACACCGTCGTGCTGTCCACGCAGCACGCGCCGGACATCGAGCTTGAAACGCTGCGCGAAGCGGTGATCGAAGAAGTCATCAAGCCGACGATGCCGAAGGATCTCATCAAGGGCGACATCAAGTTCCTGGTGAACCCAACGGGCCGTTTCGTCATCGGTGGCCCGCAGGGCGACTGCGGTCTGACGGGCCGCAAGATCATCGTCGATACGTACGGCGGCGCGGCTCCGCACGGCGGCGGCGCGTTCTCGGGCAAGGATGCGTCGAAGGTCGACCGCTCGGCGGCTTACGCCGGCCGTTATGTGGCGAAGAACATCGTCGCGGCGGGTTTGGCTTCGCGTGCACTGATTCAGGTTTCGTACGCTATCGGTGTGGCGCGTCCGACTTCGATGATGGTCAACACCTTCGGCACGGGCCGCGTGTCGGATGCGGAAATCACCAGGCTCGTGCTCGAACATTTCGATCTGCGTCCGAAGGGCATCATCCAGATGCTGGATCTGCTGCGCCCGATCTACGAGAAAACCGCGGCATATGGCCACTTCGGCCGTGAAAAGCCGGAGTTCTCGTGGGAACGCGCCGACAAGGCGCTCGCGCTGGCCGAAGGCGCTGGCACGGAGCCGGTCGCAAGCGTGGCGTAAGGCGTAAGTATTCGTCGCTTCGCAAGCATCAAACGAAACCGGCAGCATTGCGCCTGCCGTTTTTTTATTTGCGGCTCGGAATTTGCGTAACGACCAAGAAGACAACCGTTCGATCATCAAACCATGCCGTACGACACACTTCTTTCGCCCGTCACCATTGGCAATCTGGAATTGCCCAATCGAGTGGTGATGGTGCCGCTCACGCGCAATCGCGCCTCGCAACCCGGCGACGTGCCCACCGAAATGGAACGCGCATTATTTATTAGAGAGACCGCGCAGCGCGCGCGGCGCGGGGGCTGTCAACGAGGCGACGCAGGTTTCGCGGCAAGGCCAGAGTTATTGGGCTACGGCCCGGAATTTATTCCGATCCGCAGGAAAACGGCTGGAAGAACGTTGCCAGCGCAGTGCACGCGCAGCAGGGACGCATGGCGATGCAGCTTTGGCACGTCGGGCGCGTGTCGTATCGGCTGGTACAGGAGAACAGCGCGCCCGCCGGTTGCTTCGTCCGCGATCCGCGCGGAAAACACGCAAGTCTTCGTGCAAAAGGAAGACGGCTCCTACGGCATGGTCGATGCCGACGATCCGCGCCCCTTGGAAACCACGGAAATCCCCCGGTGTCATCCTGCAATTCGTCTATGCCGCGCACCACGCGAAGCGTGCCGGTTTCGACATGATCGAAGTGCACGCGGCGAACGGCTATCTGCTGCATCAGTTCATGGCGACCGGCGCGAATCATCGCACGGACGATTACGGCGGCAGCATCGAAACGGCTGCGGATCGTCGTCGATATTCTCGAAGCCGTGTCGAGCGTGATGGGCGCGAATCGCGTCGGCATCTGCATTTCGCCGAATTTCAATGGCTTCGGTCTGATCGATGACGAAGGCGAAGAATCATCGCTGCATCTGGCGACGGAGCTGAAGCGCATCGGCGTGGCCTATCTGCATCTGGCCGAAGACGACTGGGCGGGCGGCGCGTCGTTGCCGGACGGATTACCGCTGCGCACTGCGCGAGGCTTACGACGGTTCGATCATCGTCTGCGGACGGACATTAATAGCGGAGCGCGCGAACCGGCGCATTGAACGAGGCGACGCGGATGCCGTGGCATTCGCGTCGCGCGTATCTCGCCAATCCGGATCTGGTGGAGTACTTCAAAGCCGGCGCGCCGCTCAACACGCCCGACGAAGCGACCTTCTAAGGCGGCGCGGGAAAAGGCTACACGGACTATCCGACGCTGGACGAATTACGAAGTCCTAGTGCGTACCATGCGGTGCTGCTGGTCGAAATCCGGCGCGGACGACGGTTCGTGAGCGACGCGGCTTGCGGCTTCCCAGGTTTCGTCGGTCTGGACGAGGGCGCGTGCAACGTCGAAGGGCGCGGCAGCAGCGCTCTCAGCGACACGTTGCGCGAAACGGCGCGCACGCGCAGATTAAAGAAGAAACCGCGAAACCAGGACCGGATGCCATCGACCGGATGCACATTTCGGATCTGTTCCGCGAGCGCGTGCGTGCGCGCGGAATGATGACGCAGCGCGCGGATGACGCCGCGCCTGGCAGGGCCGCGGCCCGCGGGCGACTCGGTTCAGGCCCTTGGCGATTCGTAGATTCATGTGAGCGGGATCGATAGCAGTGAAGCAAGACTCGACGATAGTCCGTCTCAAAAATAGCATTCAAGCAGTTCGAATCAACCGAACTGGCGAAGTTGCACCGATTTGGAGCAACGACTGTAACGGACCATCATGACCGCGGTAAGTCCGCGTTTTCCCTGACAATTCTTTAAGCACAGGCGCTTTCTCAGGAATCCGTAGCACGCGCAAAGCCGTGGCGCATAAAGCCTTTGCAAGCTGCGAGATTTACAATCGGGATAAATCGTCTGATGCTGGGTATCAAGTCGGGAAGATGAAACGAAAGCCGGGCGACGGTGAAACTGAAATGTCAGAACAAACTGTGTTGAAGTCGAAACGAGATCAGGTGAACGAGCTGCGCGAGACGGGCTTCGTCATCGTGAAAGGGCTGGTTCCGGACGCGCGTTGCAACGAAATGCTCATGATCGCGCGCCAGCAGTTGGCCGAGGCCGCTACGCCGCTGGAATTCGAGGCCAATCTGCAATATCCCGGTGCGCCGTCATCGAAGGACGCACCCGGCGGCCATACCGTGCGCCGTCTGCTCGATGCTTACGCGCGTCATCCGCATTTCGCGGATTGGGCGACGTCGCCGGAAGTGCGCGGCTGGATGGAGCTTTATTTCGGCGAGACGCCTTATCTTTCGCAGGTGCATCACAATTGCGTGATGACCAAGCATCCTGCGTACGGCAGCCTGACGGGCTGGCATCGGGATGCACGTTACTGGGCGTTCGAGCGCGACGATCTCGTCTCGACATGGCTCGCGCTAGGCGACGAAACTGTCGACAATGGTGCGCTCTGGTTCGTGCCCGGATCGCACAAACTGCCGTTTACGTCCGAACGTTTCGATGAGGCGAAGTTTTTCCGCGCCGATCTCCCCGAGAACACGGCGCTAATTCGCACCGCGTTTTCGCCGAAGCTGGAACGCGGCGATGTCGTGTTCTTCCACTTCAATACGCTGCACTCGGCAGGCAAGAATCTCACCGATCAGGTGAAGTTCTCGCTCGTTTATACGTATCGCGGTGCGAGCAATGCGCCATTGCCGGGCACGCGTTCTTCCGCGAAACCTGAAGTGGCTCTGGTTTAACGCAGGTTCAGCACGACGATATCGCTAGCCCGATCAATCCGGCGAGCGAGGTCACCACGCCGCCCAGATAGTCTTGTTCGCGGGCGAGCCGGTGAAGAAGCGCGAGACATCGTTCGACAGCGAGTGGAACGACTGGCCGCCGAAGTACAGCAGAATGATGCCGCCTACTAGCAGCGCGAGGGAAATCGCTCGGGTCATGAGAAACACTCTGGGTCGTTGAAGCGCGTCAATCTATCAAAAACCGTCACGCTTCCGGTTTGGCTTCGCGCGTGAGCGGCTGAAGCTTGCGCATGAGTTCGGCCTGAAGGTTCGGAGGATCGCTTCCGCTCGTCCATACGCCGACGTTGTACTTCACGCCGGTATCCGTGTAATCCGTCACGGCGATCCACGGCGCGGATGGCGCGGTCTGCACGATGCGCGCATCTTCCGTCACGAGCCTGCGCAATTCACCGAGCACATGTTCCACGCTCAGACTATGCTGCGCCTGAAAGTTGATGACCACGCGCCGACGATCGTTCGCATTGTAATTGGTGATGGCGTTCGCCCAGATCAGACTGTTCGGCACGTACATGATGATGCCGTTGGTTTTCGTCAGCCCCGTGTGGTGGACAGACCGATTTCGTTGGAGGTTTCCGCCGTCGTTCCCGTGCCTTCGATGTAATCGCCCACGCGAAATAGCCGCAGCAGCAACAGCATCAGGCCGGCAGCGATATTCTGCAGCGTGCCCTGCAACGCCAGACCAATGGCCAGTCCCGCCGCGCCGAGCACGGGCGTGAAGCGTGGCATCGACGCTCGTGCGGGCGAGCGCGCGCCGTAGCGCATTGGCGACGGCGTTCGAAATCCACCAGTCGACGGATAAGGATCAGAAGCGCCAGCAAAATATCGATGCCGTATGTCAGCGGGATGGCGGAAAAGGAACCGTAGGCGGGGCGTAGTGTGTCCATGGGTGATGCTCCTTCGTGAAGATGTGCTTTGGTCTGGCGAGACACGGGATCGTTCTCTAAACTAACCAATTGGACAAGGCCCGAATATCGGGATGAAGCACGCGCGTCGTTCATTCGAAAGCCGATTGCACTAACATGAACGACCTCGTTCAACGATCATCCACACGCAATCCGCAGAGGAAATCCGTCATGGCATACGAAGCAGCTTCCGAGCGCTATTCATCGCAGATGCAGTTCCGCACGTGCGGCAAGAGCCGCCTTTCGACAACAGGGTATTTTGAGATAAGGCCTCAACCGTTGCTATGATGCAAGTTCGGTGGCGCGGCCTGTTGACTGTCCATTGGCCGGGCAGCCAGCCATCGCCTTACGCCAGCACGCGCGTCACTTTGCCGCCTCGCCGGGTGCCTTAAGACGCCAGACAGCTATCGGGCTAAAATATTTGATTGCGTCGGGCTGCTGCGGTTTGGCCAGCAGGTGTCGCACGACGACGCCGAAGCCGCGCACGCACATCATCCGAGCGCGGCGGCACGCAAGAACGCAACCGATCGTTCTGCCGCGCAACGACCACGTCAGCACTTTCGTCGTTACTCTGGATGACCGTTCCGGCTCAATCCGTCGCTAGCGTCACGTTTTCGCATAGTCCAAGAGGCCATGAGCAACCTTAATTCTCAAACCGTTCTGAGTGTCCATCACTGGACCGACACGCTTTTCAGTTTCACCTGCACCCGCGACAGCTCGTTCCGCTTCGAAAACGGCCAGTTCACCATGGTCGGCCTCGAAGTCGAAGGCAAGCCGCTGCTGCGCGCCTACAGCTTGGCGAGCGCGAACTACGAAGAGCATCTCGAATTCTTGAGCATCAAGGTGCCTGACGGCCCGCTGACCTCGCGCCTTCAGCATTTGAAGGTGGGTGATTCCGTACTGATCGGCAAGAAGCCCACGGGCACGCTCGTCGCCGACAACCTGCTGCCTGGCAAGACGCTGTGGTTGCTTTCCACCGGCACGGGCCTCGCGCCGTTCATGTCGATCATCAAGGATCCGGACGTGTACGACCGCTACGAAAAGATCGTGCTGACGCATACCTGCCGTTTCGTCGATGAACTCGCGTACAAGAATTTCATCACGGAGCACTTGCCGGCGCATGAGCACATCGGCGAAATCGTGTCGGAGAAGCTCGTATATTACCCGACGGTTACGCGCGAGGAATTTGCGAACCGCGGCCGCATTACCGATTTAATCGAAACGAAGAAGCTGTTCGCGGATCTGTCGCTGGAGCCGTTCTCGGTCGAAAACGACCGCGTCATGCTCTGCGGCAGCTCGCACATGCTGCACGACACGCGCAAACTGCTCGACGCCATGGGCTTCCAGGAAGGCAGCAACAACCATCCGGGCCATTGCGTCATCGAAAAGGCGTTCGTTGGCTGATCCGTTTGCGCGAATCTGCATCACAAAGACCGGAGCTTTGCGCTCCAGTTTTTTTTGTGTGCGCCCATGCTGGGCGCACACTCGTGGGTGCAAGTCCCACCGCAAGTTGATCACAGCGAGCGAAGCGAAGGGCAACTGCGCGAGGGTGACCGGACGTGGGGAGGAAGCGTGAAGCG
>LELG01000062.1 GCA_001045575.1 Candidatus Burkholderia pumila | reverse complement strand
TATTCGTCATGGCTCAATCAGGTCGAGAACGGGTTTGCCCGCATCCAGCGAGACGTCATCACGCGCGGGATATTCAACAGCATCAAAGATCTCGACAAGAAGCTCATGCGCTACATCCGCCAATACAACAAGCAGGCTGTCCCACTGAAGTGGAAATATTCCGATCCAACTCGACGCACCCAGTGTAATTCATCTGGTTCAATGAACTTCGGCCTTCATGCTGATCTGCTTCGGTGCGTGATCGTTCTGCAAAACAGCGAGGCCGATTTCTTCGAGGTCCGCGCTCACCTTGCGCATCAGGTCGCAGTAAAAGATGAGCACGTCCGAACCCGCGAAGGTCTTGCGCACGAGCGGATAGTCCGTATGCGCGCCGACAAAGAACTCGTGCAGATCGAAGACATTGATGAACAGGTTGAACAGCCGCGTCCGCCGCGCTTCCAGCTTGCCGCTCTTCACCTTCGGCAAATTGCGCAGCACGATATCGCGCGCGGCGTTCTGTTGTTCGACGGCGGCAATTTGCTTTTCGATCAGCTCGCGGTAGCACTCGTCGAGGTCGGCGTCGCCATCGTAGAAGTTGCTCTGCGCCAGCGCCACACCCATCAGATATGACACGAGCGTCGCCCAATAGGTGTACAAGGTGTACAAGAGATCGTCCAGCAAGATCCAAGATGCGTTGATGAGCACCTGCATCGGCGTGAAATACCTCTTCCAGCGTGACGACCATCATGAAGAGCGTGGCGAGGCTGATCTGCGGCCACCGGTAACCGTAGACGACGATCAGCGACAGCACGACCACCGTGAACCATAGCGTCAGCGGATGCGCGGTCGCAATGCCCGTCGCCAGCGCCGAGAAGAAGCCGATGAACGAGCACGCGAGCATCTCGTTGTGCTTGTACTTGAGCGGTCCCGGCATGTTGACGACAGCCGTGCCGAGCGCGCCGGTCGCAATAGTAAAGCTCAGCTCGCGATTATGGAAAACGATGAGCATAAGATAAGCATCGCAGGAAGCGAAATGCCCAACGCGCTGCGCAGGCCGCCGAAGAAGTACTGATTGTAGATGAACTTTCCGATTTCGAATGAATAGCACATCGACTTCCTGTTTTTGATGCCGTGGGGAAGAGCGAGATCGAGTCTAACTCAAGTGGATGAAGCTTCGGACCTCTGCCGTCCGGCCAGTTTCAGGGCGCGCGGTTTGCTTCTGCGCTTAGAATTGCGCGATTGACTTACGCCAAAAGGACAAGTTCGATGCCCGACAACCTCATGATTCCGCCGAACGAAATCGAGCTGACGGCCATGCGTGCGCAAGGCGCGGGCGGGCAGAACGTCAACAAGGTGTCGAGCGCCATTCATCTGCGTTTCGATATCCATGCGTCGTCGCTGCCGGAGCACATCAAGATGCGGCTGCTCGCGTTGCCCGACAGCCGGGTGACGCGCGAAGGCGTGGTGGTCATCAAGGCGCAGGAGTATCGGACGCAGGATATGAACCGCGCGGCGGCGCTGGCGCGGCTCGACGAACTGATCCGCAGCGTGAGCCTCGTGCGCAAGAAACGCATTGCGAGGCGGCCCACGTGCGCCTCGCAGTTGCGCCGCCTCGAAGGCAAGGTCAAACGCGGCGCGATCAAGGCCGGGCGCGGGCCGGTGCGCGGCGAAAAGCTCCTACGCTACGAAGCGCCCGGCAAGCCGCGCGAGATCGCGGCGAACCCAGTCGGCGTCTTCAGCGAACTTCTCGTCGGACATGCCGGGCTGGCGGAACAGCGTCAGCGCGACTTCCGCGCCATTTCCATTCCTGATGACACACAGCGGCACATCGACTTCATCGCCGTTTTCGAGCGTGACCGTGTGATCCATGACGCCGAACGCGTTGTGCGGCGTAAAGCGGATAGTCACGTCGCCGCCCGGTCCGTGCGCTTTCCAGTGGTCGCCCTCAGATTCCAGCGTCGACTCCGCCAGTCCCGACGCCTATTGCGGAAACGTCTCCGGACGCCAGATGGCCTTGTACAGTGCCTGCCAATTCCGCCAGATCGAGATGCTGATCGTCATCGCCTGCATCACCATGAGCGCGTCTCCCATGTCTTAGTTTTCCTGCCACTCGCGTGGCACGATATCCATGCGCGGGCCGAGTATCAACAAGCGTAACGCATCGCGGCCGAACACGCGTCCGAATTCTGAGAACATGCAGTAGTTGCCGATCGTCAGGAAAAGCAGAATCTGGATGGCCGCAGAATTGCGGCCAGTTGATGTGCGTCATCAGTTCATGATACGCGGCGGCGAGGTTGTGCGTTTCCTTCCAGAATTCGAACAGCCGCTCCAGAAAGTGCAGGATACCCGCGATGATCGTATAGAGCAGCGTCTTCCACGCGGCGTTATAAATCAGCGGATGATGATCGGGATACCAATTGATGAACGGCAGCATATTGGCGATGAGCACCGCCTTGCCGAGAATCAGCGACGCAACCAGCACCGCCGCCGAGGTTTGAATCGGAATGCCCGTGCCTTTGACCATCAGCGCACGGATGATGAGTACTGCATGCAACAGCACGAAAAAGAAGAGGGTGGGCGGCACCATTCAGCCTTTCGTGTTTGAGTTTGGCGAAAGTTGCTCCCATGACTGCTCCCGACGCAAAAGCGCGAAGCATGATCTTGCGTTACGCGAACTGCAACGCGCATCCAAACAATTTGACCGATGCGACACCTCGGCGCGCATCGGTCAGCGTTTGAAGTCTAAGTTCACGGCGCGAGCTTTCGGCGTCCGGAAACGGCAAGCGCTTGAGCGCGCCCGTGGCGATCGCGGTGCCGAGCAGCACGATTGCGCAGCCTTCGAGCATGACGAGCGGACACATGCTCATGCAGGAACAGCGCACCCCCCAAATAATGCCGAAAAGCGGAATGACGAAGGTGACGGTCATCGCGCAGGCGGGGCCGGCGGCGTTGCTCATCGGCTCGACGTCCATCAGGTATTTCTTGGCGAAGTTGCTGGCCACGCCGTACAGCGCGGACGCGAGCAATGCGGCGGCAGCGGCGAGCAAGCCTTGAACCGGAAGCGCGCCGCTCGTTTCATGCGACGGCGCGATCTGATTCCACACCAGCACGAGCACGCCTGCGAAACCGATCGCCATGCCGATGCCGATGCTGCGAATGGTCGCCAGCTTGTTGTCCTCCAGCCACAGATAGGCGACGAGCGCGCCCCACAGCAGTGGCGTCGCGTTGATGACGGGACGTCGTGCCTGCGTACAGCGTCAGTTCGGTATAAGCAAACAGGCAGAACGGCGCGCCCGAATTCAGAATGCCGACGATAAACAGCGGCAGCGCGCGCTGCCGAATGGTGCGGACGGTTTGCGCGAAGCGGCGTCGCGCGATGAGCACATCGCAATGAGAAACAGCGCGCCGATGTCGACGCGCCGCGCCATCAGCGGCGCGACGCCGAACTCGACGACACCGACGCGGATAAACAGAAACGACGCGCCCCAGAGCGCGGCCAGAAAGATCAATTGCAACAAATTGACGGGAGACATGAGATGACGGACTGCTGATGAAAGTCTGCGCATGCTAACAAAGAAGGCGCAAAAAGACGTACATTTTCAATGAAGCGGCATCATCCACGTTAGCACGTTCTACTGCAGCCAGACGAGAATGCCGAGCAGGATCGAATGTTTGAAGGTACGGGCGAAGACGAGCCCTTCCTTGCCTTTGAGCTCGGTCGTCGCCACGCCGGTGGAAATGTTCTGCGGCGAAATCATCTTGCCCATCACGCCACCCGACAAATTGGTCGCGGCCATCAGCACCGGATTCAGATTGTGAGCTGATGCGCGGCCACGACCTGCAAGTTGCCGAACAGTGCGTTGCCCGATGTATCGCTGCCGGAGAGAAACACCGCGACCCAGCCGAGAAACGCCGACACCAGCGGAAAAAAACGGCCCGACCGACGCGACGCCCAAACCGAGCGTGTAGTTCATGCCCGAGTAGTTCATCAGATACGCCAGCCCGACGATGGTCGCCACCGTCAATATGCGATGCGCATCTGCACCCACGTATCCGCGATTGCCGCGAAAAATTCGTTCACGGAGAGTTTGACTAGCGCCGCGGTAGTGATCGCGGCGAAGACGATCCTATGACCGGCCAGAGCGCGAACACCGCGCCGGCGAATGCGGAGTTCACCGCAATGCCGACCGGAAAATGCCAGCCCGCAACTGCGATGATCAACGCCAGCACGAGTCCCGCAAGCGACGTCTGCCACGCGGGCCGCCGCGCTCAGCCGAGCAGGATCAGTACGAGCACAATAGGCAGCGCAGCGACGACGAACGACAGCGCCAGTGAGTTAGCGATCGGGGTAAGCAGCTGATGGAACATCGAGTCTCCTCGGGGCGGCGTGGTGCGCGTTGGTTCTGGTCGATGGACGGTCTGCTGCTAATTTGCCCGCCCTTAAGCGGACGGATAAACGCGCTCATTAAGAATAAGAATAGGGGAGGAAATCCGTCCGTCAAGAAGCGAATGCCCGTTCATCGCGCGATGGCGATGCGGGCCTCGAATTCCAGGTTTCCCGATGCGGGTTGTTCAGCCTTTCGCGGGCGCGGTTTCCGGCGTTCTTGTGGAATGGCCCTTCATGGGCGGACTTTGACGGAAGACCCATATAAGTCAGCAGGCCAAGCGAGGCGAACATCCATAACAGGAAAAACGCGAATGGCATCATGTCCCATCTCCCGAAAGTCAAAGAGTTAGCGATGCGAAGGTTTTTGCCACTGCATCGTGCTGAATAGCGGAGGGACATAGCCAAAATGTGCCGAAGCCTTGTCGGATAAGGAGCACAGGCGCACGAAACCGCGCCGGCATCGTAACCACGCCGAAGAGTCGGAAATTGTTGCATGGTTGAAACTCGAAGGCTGCTGTCGGGCACTGGGCGGCGCAAATGGTAACGTCAGCGGCCGCGTGCGCCACCGCCGCCATGCCATCCGCCACCGCCCAAATAGCCGAAGCCGATCGCAGACGGATAGCTGTAATAAGCCGGATAAGCCGCGTAGGCAGGATAGGGGTAGTCAGCGTAAGTCGATGCAGGCGTTGCGTAGTAATCGGCGTAGTAGTCCGCCGTCGGCGATGCCACCGCGTATTGCTGCTGAACCTGCGTCGTGGAGTCCGTCACGCCCGAAGCGGCCCCCCGGCGCTGATGCGCCTTGCGGTACCGTGAATTCCTGCTGCGTATAAGTCGCAGGCAAAACCGGTGAGTAATAACCAGGATACGGCAGATACCCGTAATAGCAGCCGTTGAGCAACAACACACCCGCGAAAGCGGCGATGGCTGCCTTAGAAGGGAAAGAGAAACGGCGGAAATCATGACACTGCTCCTTGCTCACGGCTTGCCGGATTTTTCAGCTTCGATGCCCGTTAAGAAAAGCAGCTTAGTCGAACGTTGAACCACGCGGTTCAGGCGTAATGTGACAAAGCATTAAATCGCGCGGCGACTTGTAACAAAGATGAAACAGGGCAGATGGCAGAACGCTGAAACGCTCCGTCCGCCATCGTGGATATGAGTCAGCTTATTTGCCGACTTGATTGCCGATTACCCCACCGATCGCCGCGCCGCCCAGCGTCGACAGCGCACTGCCACCGATCACCGCGCCGCCGGCCGCGCCGCCAGCCGCGCCGACGGCGGTATGACGTTGACGGGTGGTCATGCTGTCGCATGCCGTGAGGCCTCCCAGAAGCGCAACGACCATGGCGGCCGCGCCGATCTGTCTGATATTTTTCATGTCGACTCTCCATTACGAAAAGAAGTGAATCGGCTGCCTGTCCCGTGCTTGTCGTGCGATGCATCGATTGCGCGCTTCGACCGTTTTCGCCGGTTCGTTCGTTTCTAGGCAGGAAAAGTGCCCGATTTCTTTCGGATCGACAGAAATGAAAACGGCCCTCCATACGGTGCGCGCGGCGGGCCGTTCACTCAAAGGACTTCAAGTCGGCTGGTAAATCTCGGCGCCTTTCTTCACGAATTCGATCGCTTTCGTCTGCATGCCGTGCGACAGCGCTTCGTTCTCGCTGACGCCTTGCTTTGCCGCGAAGTCGCGCACGTCCTGCGTGATTTTCATCGAGCAGAAATGCGGGCCGCACATGGAGCAGAAATGGGCAACCTTGGCGAAGTCTTTCGGCAGCGTTTCGTCGTGAAACTCGCGCGCCTTGTCCGGATCGAGGCCGAGATTGAACTGGTCTTCCCAGCGGAATTCGAAACGCGCCTTGGAGAGCGCATTGTCTCGGACCTGCGCGCCCGGATGGCCCTTCGCCAGATCCGCCGCATGCGCCGCCAGCTTGTACGTGATGATGCCTTCCTTCACGTCGTCCTTGTTCGGCAGGCCGAGGTGCTCCTTCGGCGTCACGTAGCAGAGCATCGCCGTGCCGAACCAGCCGATCATCGCCGCGCCGATGCCCGACGTGATGTGGTCGTATCCCGGCGCGATATCGGTCGTCAATGGCCCGAGCGTATAGAAGGGCGCTTCGTCGCACCATTCCAGTTGCAGGTCCATGTTCTCCTTGATGAGTTGCATCGGCACGTGGCCAGGGCCTTCGATCATCACCTGTACGTCATGCTTCCACGCGATCTGCGTGAGCTCGCCGAGCGTTTTCAGTTCGCCGAGCTGGGCTTCGTCGTTGGCGTCGTAGATGGAGCCGGGGCGCAGGCCGTCGCCGAGCGAGAACGAGACATCGTATTGCTTCATGATTTCGCAGATGTCTTCGAAGTGCTCGTAGATGAAGCTTTCCTTGTGATGCGCGAGGCACCACTTCGCCATGATCGAGCCGCCGCGCGAGACGATGCCCGTCATGCGGTTCGCCGTCAGCGGCACGTATTGCAGGCGCACGCCCGCGTGGATGGTGAAGTAATCGACGCCTTGCTCGGCTTGTTCAATCAGCGTGTCGCGGAAGATTTCCCACGGCAGGTCTTCGGCTTTACCGTTGACCTTTTCCAGCGCCTGATAGATCGGCACCGTGCCAATCGGCACCGGCGAATTGCGAATGATCCACTCGCGCGTTTCGTGGATGTGCTTGCCGGTCGAGAGGTCCATCACTGTGTCGCTGCCCCAGCGGATCGCCCAGGTCATCTTGTCGACTTCCTCGCCGATGGACGACGTCACCGCCGAATTGCCGATATTCGCGTTGATCTTCACGAGGAAGTTGCGGCCGATGATCATCGGCTCGCTTTCCGGGTGATTGATATTCGCGGGGATGATCGCGCGGCCGCGCGCCACTTCTTCGCGCACGAATTCGGGCGTGATCTCCTTGAACGCGTCACGGCCGAACGCCGCTGCGCCGAACGCTTGTCCCGGATGCTGACGGCCCATCATCTTGGCGAGCTTTTCGCCGTTCGGGCCGCTGTTCTTCAGGCTTTCGAGGTACTCCGCGCGCCGCTGATTCTCGCGGATAGCGATGTACTCCATCTCCGGCGTGATGATGCCTTGCCGCGCGTAGTGCATCTGCGAGACGTTCTTCCCATCCAGCGCGCGACGGGGATGCCGGTGCAGCCCTGGAAAGCGCAGCTCGGTGGTTTTGGGATCGGCGGAGCGCCCGCGGCCGAATTCGCTCGACAGGCCGCTCAGTTCCTCGGTGTCACCGCGCTTTGCGATCCAATCAGCGCGCAGTGCGGGCAGGCCGCTGCGAATGTCGATCTTCGCGTCAGGATCGGTGTACGGGCCGGACGTGTCGTATATATAGACCGGCCGATTCTTCTCGCCGCCGAAGCTGTCCGGCGTATCCGACTGCGTGATTTCGCGCATCGGCACGCGGATGCCGGGTGTGGAACCTTCGACATAGACCTTGCGCGAGTTGGGCAGCGGCGCGATGGCGGCGGCATCGACGACGGCGTTTTCCGACAGGAATTTGGGATTGGCATTCATGTGCTGTCTCTCCATGAGGACTTTTAAAGTTCCAGCACGAGCGGCGTCGCAGCTCGGGCTGACTCAGGAGCTAAACAGGGAGGAGCGAGACGGAAATGAACGGGTCCGGAAAGAAGTGGCGTGGGTGCGGCTGGCCGTCGAACCCGAACGCTTCCCTGCGCTGGCATTATCCAGATCAGGTCCAAAGGGTATTTTTCACCCACGCTGCACGAAGCAGTTTCGACCGTCCAACCCGCCGAAACGCGATGTGCAACTCAGGACCCCCACGTTAGCAGCCGACACGTTACACCGCGGCGTGGCGTTCTGGCAACTTTTGCGAATAAGGGCGCACATTCCGCGTCGCGCGCGCAGCTTACTGCATAATGTCGAGCGACGCGGCGTCCGGAGTTTTCCCGAGCAACACGCGGACCTTCTCCCTCGCACTCGCGCCCCTCGTTTCGCCATGTTGTCCTGTCCGGTTTTTTTTCGCTGCTCTGCGTGCAGCTTTTGCGGAGTAAGCGTGCCTGCAATGCCGCCGCGCCTGCCGTTCAGTTTTCCCGACCGCTTTCCATTTCGTGCGCCGCGTTCATTTAGGGGACAGGTGGGATTCGCGCTCGCCATCGTTTATCTCGTTGGGGATCGACGTATCTCGGCATCCATATTTCGCTCGAATCGTTTTCGCCGCTGATGCTGGGCGGTTTGCGAAATCTGAAATCTGTTTACGGGGCATCGGGCTGTTTGCGATTACGATCCACCGCAAGGCCGTTATGCCGAGCGCAATCGAAGTGCGCAATGCGGCGATCGTCGGCACGCTGCTGGAAGGGCTGTCGAGCGGAATGATGTCTCGTTCGGCATGCGCACGGTCGGCACCGGCACGACGGTAGTGATAGTGGCTACGGTGCCGCTGTTTGCGACCATCTTCAACGCGTTCGTGCGACGCGGCGTGACGAAGGGCGAATGGTTCGCGGTGGCGCTGGGGTTGAGCGGCATCGTGCTGCTGAATCACGGCGATCCGTCGCCGAGTTCGACCTTCGGCTCCCTCGCCATTCTCTGCGCCGCGATCTTCTGGGCGGGCGGCGTGCATCTGGTCACACGCCTGCCGCAACCGTCCGATCTGCTGATGTCCACGGCGCTGCAAATCGGCCTGGGCGGATTGATCGCAACGGTCATCGCGCTGTTGTTGGGCGAGTGGCTGACGCATATGAGCGTCGGAGCGGGCGTGTCGTTCCTCTATTATGCTCATCGGCTCGATGGCCGCGTATGTCGCGTACAACTTTCTTATCCGCCATACGAGCACGGTTGTCGCAACCAGTTGCCTGTATATGAATCCGGCCGTCGCGGTCATACTCGGCGAAGTCATCACGCAATGGACGGTGATTGCGACGGTCATCATTCTGGGGTCTGTCGCCTTGCCCTTCTGGTTCGATATAGAGCGCGGGCTGGGGTGAATGTTATCGGCGTGTAAGAAAAGCGTGTAAGAAGCGCCTTTCCGAATCTTTCTCGCGGCGTCGTCCGGCACCGCATTTCCCCACTTCCGAGTCATTCTTCTAACGAATAAAAAGCCTTATCCAATAAGGCCTTACGGTCGGTTTTCACTATCGCGCACCATTCAAGGGCACACGCATTGCTTAACGCCAGCACCCTCGTTTAGGATAATAAATTAAATGGCAGAATCTTGCGTCGCGCGGCACTCGAAAAAAGTTGCATCAAAAAACGTGAAGGTGGACACATGAAGCTCATTCGCACAGTCAGGGTGCTTGCCGCCGTCGCCTCGTTGCTGTCCGCTTGCGGCGGCAGTTCCGATGACCTCGGCAAGGAACTCGGTCTCACGGACCCGCAGGTCCATTTCATCCACGCGATTCCAAGCGGCCCCAACGTCAATTTCTACGACAATGGCAAGGTTCTGCAAGCCAATCTGCCGTACAAGACGGCGATGAAATTTGCGAACATCGGCACGGGTGCGCACACGTTCTCCTATGCCGCCATCAATACGACGACGCAGTTCGCCAGCGATGCAAGCATCACCAACGCGGCGAAAGGCCACGAATAAACGGTGATCGCGCTGCCGGACGCGGGCTTGATCGCCATCATCGACGATTCGTTCGACAAAGGCATTCTGTCGGGCAGCGCGCGGGTGCGGGCGTTCAATGCATCGGCGAATGCGCAGAATCTGGATATCTATCTGGTGGCGCCCGGCACCAACATCACGACCGTCAGCCCGACCATGTCCGGCGGTCGGCTTTAAGAACGCCGTGCCCGCGACGACGCAGGACTCCATCTACGTGTCCAGCGGCACGTATCAACTGATTACGACGCTGCCAAGCTCGAAGACGCCGATCTATACGTCGGGCAGCTTCGATCTGGTCAACAACGCGGACTGGCTCATCACGACGCTGCCTTCGGGCAATGCGCTATCGCAGATCATCCCGAACAAGCTGCGCGTGCTGGTGGCACAGGGCGGGAACACGCAGAATCCGACCTTGGAACTGGCGGATACGCAGTGGCGTCGCAATGAGAAAGCGGCGCGGCAGGGTGAACCCGCCGCGCCGCTTTTTTATGGCATCGCTCGTTTATGAGCGGATGCGATCAACCGCGTCACTCAGATCTAGCCGAGCGAAACAGCCAGGCTGCGCTCGGCATAGCGGCCATCAGGCAGGCGCACCATGTCGTTGAGCGGGCCAGATCGCGCGACGAGATTTGCACGCTGTCGTACGGCGTCGTCATGATGGTGACCATCCCGTTCGTCAGTCCGACCGGTCTGGTCGAAGCCGAGCGAGACTAGCATATTGCGCTGCGCATAACGGCCGTCCGGCAAATGCACGAGGTCGTCATATCAGCTCAGATCAGATCGCTCTTCGGGATTTCCATGGTCGCGTTCGGCGAGGTCACGATGGTGTTATCTCGACCGGCGTCGCGCCGCCTTGCGACGGTGTATCGTTGCCGCTCTGCGACGGCTGATCGCCACCACTTTGCGCCGGCGTATCGCTGCTGCCGTTGCCCGTGTGTGGATTTCCGTGCCGTTTCCGCCGGCGATGCAACTGGTTCGATAGCGACGACGCGTTCAGCATGACGCGACCGTTTGAGATCAGCGAACCGTTCGTGTTGTCGACGTTCGCGCCCGCGACCGTCAGCGTGCTGCCGGCCGAACCCGTGCCGCTGCGGTTGACGAGCGAACCTGCCTGATCGAAGCCCGATGCCGCCATCGGCGTGCTGATCGACACGTCGCGCGATGCGGCGATCGAACCATTGCTGTTGTCGACGCTGACTGAGCCGGCGTCGCTCTGGCCATGACGGTTCGACACGTTCTTGCCGTTGATCATCAACTGGCCGGCAGCGCGCACGCGGCCGTCGTCGAGCGCGACGTTGCGCTCGCCGCCGATCATCACGTTGCCCTGATCGCTCGTAATGCCGCCGCTGCTCGTGAGCGTGTCGCCTGCGGTGACCTGAGCGGCTGATTTGCCCGAGACCGTGCCGTGGTTATCCAGCGAGCACGTGGCGTCCAGGCGGCTGAAGTTGCCCAGAATCTGGCTGTCGTTGCGCACGTTGACGCCGCTGACCGCCGTGTTCGACATCGAGCTGATGCCGCCCATCGAATCGATCGACACGTCGCCGTTCATCGACGCGACATTGCCGTTCTGACGCACGCCGACGCCGTTCTCCGTGCCGATCAGACGCACCGCGCCGTCGCCGTACATGGCTGCCGAGCGCTTTCACGTCGATCGCCACTTCCGGCTTCTCGCCCGTGCCGCCGCTTTGCGCGGTGAGGTTGTTGGGTTGGTTGCGTAGTCGACCTTGTTCACGCCGGCGATGGCATCGATCGACTTCGCCTGCACTGCCGAGTTGATGGTGATGGCGCGTGCGATCAGATCGACCGAGCTATTCGGCTGGCTCAGGCCGTTACTGTCAATGGCGATCGTGCCGCTCTTGACGTTGAAGTCCGCAAGCGTCTGCTGCATGCCCGAGCCGCCCATGATCGGCGTGCTGGTCGTCAGCGTGACGCGGCGGCGCGGTTGATGAAGCCGCAGCCGCCGCAGCTAATGCCAGCCGGGTTAGCGAGGACAACGTTTGCGCCGCGGCCCCCCGCGACTTTGGTCTGGCCGAGCAGTTGCGACGGCGCGCCCGACGTCACTTGCAGCATGATGAGGTTCGCGGCGCCCTGATTGATCGCCGGGTTGCCCTGAACCGTGCCGCCGATCTGCGTCTGAGTGGCCTGCGCGCTGTTGTTGTTGTTGTTGTTGAGGATGACACCCTTCGCGCCGACGTTGTACTGCGAGAAGAAATTGTTCGACACGCCATTCAGATTCGGCGTGGCGATGTTCACGACCTGCGTGCTGTTGGACGACGTGCCGAGCGTGGTCGTCGAGCCCTGAATCGGCGCGGCGGTGATCGGCAGCGTGTCGGCGCTGGTCATGAGCCGCTGCATACCGAATGCGGTCGCGCGTGCGGCGAACCACAGCGACGACGCATCTTGAGCCATGCGCGATGCCATGCCTTCGCCGCTTGCCGTGCTGCCTGCGCCGTTGGACGTCGCATGCTCGTTGGTGACGACGTGCTCGCCGCGCGCGGCGTTGTAGACAATCTTGAAAATGCCTTGATTCATGAGTTTTACTTTGCTTGATGGTGCGACTTCAAAGACACGCGCACCGGATGCCGTTTAGAATACTGTGCCGACCTGAGCGAGCACGGTGACCGAGCGATTCGCAAAGCCGTTTGGCCGGTAGAGTGGCGTGCCGACGGACACGTCGTAATTGACGCCCTCGAAAAACCGCTGCTTCATGGCCAGGCCACCTTTCACGCCCAGCACCGCTCCGACGAGCGGTATTACCCTTCAGGTATTGCGCCGCCTTGCCGCGCACCCGGCCAGCATCGATGCCGGCATACATGGCCTGCGTGCCGCGCGAGGTGGGCACATACCAGTCGAGTGCGTTTGAAACGGCCCAGCCGCTTTCGGCCGCGAGCGTCGACTGCTGGTCGAAGCGGCGCACGGAATAACGTGAGCCGATCGAGAAATAGTCCGGCGAGGTGATTGGTGTGAGTGCGTTCTGCATCGACCAGCCGAATTGATAAGCAAGTTGCTGTCTGCCGATGCGAAACGGTGCCGAGACCTTGAGGCTCGCCACTTCGACTTGCGAGCGGCCATCGAATGGCACCGAGGGCGACGGTGTGCCGTCGGTGTTGGGACCTGGTGACGACAGCCGGGGTTCTTCGAAATCCCCACTAGCGACAGGCGCAGGCCGGTATGGACGCATCGATCTGAACATCGCCGAAAAAACGGCGATGCGACGCGCGCACTTCTTATAGCCGTAGACGTCGCGGTTCTGTACCGCGAGCGGTGTCTGATTAACCTCGTTTTGATTGATCGCGCGGTACAGGCGGGCGCGTAGCTCGGTGCGCGAGCGTGCGTTGCGCTGCACGATGCACGACAGCGCGACGTCCAGATTCTCTTCTGCACACCAGCGTATTGCAGCGGGCCGAACTCGGTTTGCGCAGTTTGCAGATAGCTGCCGCGATTGGCATCCAGACTGAGCATGCCGTGCCAGCGTTTGCCATCGCCGGGATGCAAAAGAATGTCGGATTCGCCCGGTGCGCCGCCCGGCAAGATATCGAAGCGCGCGTTCGCCTGCGACGAAAGGCGGTGGATATTCTCCAGCGCCTGATCGATGTCCTTCTGATTGAGCAGATCGTTGCGGCGCGCCGGCAAGGCGGCGGTGTGCAGACCAGCGTTCCGATGGCGGATCGGTTCAGGCCAATGAGCAGGTCGCCCTCCCAATGGCCCGGCACAGCACGATCTTCCGCCTCCGCAGGCCGGCTGGAAATCATCACCTCCTCACTTGACGTGGGCCCACGCCTTGGCTCGCGCTTGAGCGCGCCGCGCCCTTGTTGTATTTGTATATAAAGCGCTTGATAAATGGCTTCGTGAGAGATGCGCATAGACTCATCATCCGGGAAATCTACCTGCAACCGATTAGCAATTTGTTCAGGTCACCAGCCGTTGACCCACTTTCGGTCCCCG
>LELG01000061.1 GCA_001045575.1 Candidatus Burkholderia pumila | reverse complement strand
CGGCTTACTCGCCGCTCCTCTCCGTTTGAGCCTTATGCCCGCTGCTGACTCCTGCGCGGCGGTCAGCGATTCTTACGAGTCGGTCAGTCCTGATTGCAGGACACCGCGCAGATCTCCCGAGGTAAGCTCAACCGCTTTCGCTACACACCTGCCAGACCTACCACCCCGGACCTTGATGGTTATGGACTTCGTGATCATTTACCCGCTCGTCTGGCCAGAACAGGCCTCATATCTGGTTTCTGTTTGTCAGGCCTTTGGTACACACTTCCTTCAAACCCCGCCTCACGACGACGCCCTTGCATTTCGCTAGTCCTTTACCACCATCAGGTTGGACAGGGAACTCCCACCCCCAAGCTGTTGTGCATGCGCGGCACACAAAGCGACGCCGGCGGCAAGCCGGCGCGTGATCATCGACAACTTCATTGAAAAGATCCCAGGAAGTTATAGTTCGTAGCTGTCCTGCTCGCCGGACAGCGCCTGCTCGATCAGCTTCCGGTTCAGCGACGGCGACAGCAGTTCGACGAGCGTGTACACATAACTGCGCAGATACGCGCCCTGCTTGAGCGCCAGCCGCGTGAGGTTCGTGCCGAACAGATGCCTGACCGGCATCGCGCGCAGATAACGATCGCGCTCCGGATTGAACGCGATGTCCGCCATGATCCCGACCCCGAGCCCCAACTCCACGTAGGTCTTGATGACATCGGCATCGATGGCTTCAAGCACGATGTCCGGCGTCATATTGCGTAATCCAAATGCGTGATTGATCTTCGTGCGCCCGGCGAACGCCGCTTCGTATGTGATGAGCGGATATTGCACGAGATCGTCGAGCGTGAGAAGCTTGCGCTCCAGCAGCGGATGCTCGGGCAGCATGACCGCGAGGTGCTGCCACTGGAAGCAGGGCAGCGACACCAGTTCCTTATAGTTGGCGATGGCCTCGGTTGCGATGGCGATATCCGCCTGATCGTGGATGACCATTTCCGCGACCTGCGTCGGGCTGCCTTGCAGGATCGACAGGTGCACCTTCGGAAAGCGCTTCTTGAATTCAGCGATGGCCGACGGCAGCGAGTACCGCGCCTGCGTATGCGTCGCCGCGATGACGAGATTGCCCTGATCCTGCGCCGCGTAATCCTTGCCGACGCGCTTCAGGCTCTCAACCTCCTGAAGAATCTTTTCGACCGAGGCGAGGATGATCCGCCCCGGCTCCGTCAGCGAGCGCATGCGTTTACCGTGGCGCGTGAAGATTTCGACGCCAAGCTCATCCTCCATCTCGATGATCGCCTTGGACACGCCCGGCTGCGACGTATACAGCGCCTTGGCGGCTTCCGTAAGGTTGAAATTCTGTCGGACGGCCTCGCGGACGAAGCGGAATTGATGCAGGTTCATATATTACTCAATCGCATATCAAAATAATTTTTAGGTCGTTTGAAATATATAGCAGGTTATTTACTATCAGTCTAATTTTCCAATACTCATATCTGTTTTCATAATTTGCAAATGAGCGAACCGTCTGAACAGCGTTCGAATAAAGACTCAATAGGTATTTGATGGACGAAACCACGCCGCATGACATGGACGCGACGTTCCAACAAAACTTGGGCCCCCACATGTACCAATACGATCAGATCGACCAACGAATCATCGACGAACGTGTCGCGCAGTACGCCGACCAGGTCCGCCGTCGGCTGTCGGGCGAATTGAGCGAAGAAGAGTTCCGTCCGTTGCGTCTACAGAACGGCCTGTACGTGCAGCGTCACGCATATATGCATCGCATCGCGATTCCTTACGGCAATCTGCGCAGCGACCAGATGCGCGTGCTTGCCACAATCGCACGCGAACACGATCGCGGCTATGGCCATTTCTCGACGCGCACGAATATCCAGTTCAACTGGGTCGAACTCGAAGAGACGCCAGAAATCCTGCGCAAGCTAGCATCGGTGCAGATGCATGCAATCCAGACGTCGGGCAATTGCATTCGCAACATCACGGCGGACCAGTTCGCGGGCATCGCACCTGACGAAGAAGTCGATCCGCGTCTGTGGGCGGAAATTCTGCGTCAATGGTCAACGTTCCATCCGGAATTCGCATGGCTGCCGCGCAAGTTCAAGGTCGCGGTGTGCGGTTCGGCGGAAGACCGCGCGGCTGTGCAGATTCACGATCTCGGCGTGTACTTAAAAAAGAATGCGCAGGGCGAAGTCGTTGCGAGCATTCTCGCGGGCGGTGGGCTGGGCCGTACTCCGATCATCGGCGCGGTCATCAAGGAAGATTTGCCCTGGCAGCATCTGTTGACGTACTGCGAAGCCGTGTTGCGTGTGTACAACCGCTACGGACGCCGCGACAACATATACAAGGCGCGTATCAAGATTCTCGTGAAAGCGTTGTCGCCGGAGAAGTTTGCCAAGCAGGTCGAGGAAGAATGGGTGCATCTGAAGTACAGTCCTTCGACGCTCATGCAGGAAGAAGTCGAGCGCGTGTCGAAGTTCTTCGCGCCGCCCGCTTATGAAAAGCTCGCGGACACAGATGCTTCGTATGAAAAACATCTGATCGAAAACAAGGCGTTTGCGCGCTGGGTCGAGCGCAACGTGCGTCCGCATAAGGTGCCGGGCTACGCGTCCGTCACACTGTCGCTGAAGTCGCCCGGCATCGCGCCGGGCGACGCGACCGACAAGCAGATGGACGACGTCGCCGATATCGCCGACAAATTCTCCTTCGGCGAAATTCGCGTGTCGCACGAGCAGAACCTGATTCTTGCGAACGTGAAGAAGCACGACTTGTTCGCTGTGTGGGAACGCGCGAAGGCGACGGGTTTCGCGTCGTCGAACATCGGTTTGCTGACAGACATCATTTCGTGTCCGGGCGGCGATTTCTGCTCGCTCGCCAACGCGAAGTCGATTCCGATCGCGCAAGCAATTCAGGAGCGCTTCAATGACGCCGACTACGTCTATGACCTCGGCGATCTGTCGATCAACATCTCGGGCTGCATGAACGCGTGCGGTCATCACCACGTCGGCAATATCGGCGTGCTGGGCGTGGATAAGGACGGCTCGGAATGGTATCAGGTGACGCTCGGCGGCGAGCAAAGCTCGGGCGCGACCGGCGCGCATCTCGGCAAGGTGATCGGGCCGTCGTTTTCGGCGCATGAAATACTGGATGTCGTGACGAGCGTGATCGATATCTTCGTCGAGCAACGCATGGAAGGCGAGCGTTTCATCGAAACGTTCAATCGTGTCGGCATCGCGCCGTTCAAGGAGCGCGTGTACGCATCGCGCCAGGCTCAGGCTCACGCTTAAGGATTTGCAGATGACGTCAATAATCAAGAATCGCGTGGTCGTCGAAGACGCTTTCACCGTTGTCCGTGCAGCCGAAGACGGCGCGTTGCCCACAGTCGATGCGCTGCCCGCCGGCAAGATCATCGTGCCGTTCGCGCTGTGGAAAGAGCACAAGAGCGCGCTGATTGCATCCCGTTCGAAGGATGAACTCGGCGTGTGGCTGGCGCCGGACGACGAGCCTGCCGACATCGCGCCGGACTTCTACGCGCTTAGCGTGATCGCTGTCGATTTCCCCGTATTCCGCGATGGCCGCGGCTTCTCCATCGGCCGCCTGCTGCGCGGGCGTTACAACTGGACGGGCGAACTGCGTGCCATCGGCGATGTGCTGCGCGATCAGGTGTTCTTCCACTATCGCTGCGGCTTCGATGCCTACGCCGTGCGCGCGGACAAGGACATCAACGATGCACTGAGCGCCTTCAACGAGTTCACCGAGCTTTATCAAGGCGCGAACGACAACCCCGAACCGCTGTTCCGCCGCCGTGCGGCGCTTAACGCGGCTCTCGGAGCGTATTTTCAAGCGAAGGTTGAATGCCTCGACGCGCTGCTCGATTCGATCGCAGCGCGCCACGAGCGCGTCAAGCTAGCCAGCAGTCTCGCCGCTGAAGACATGGTTCTGACGCACGCCATTCTGTCGCGCGGTGTGAAGATCGGCATCTTCTCGCTGAATACCGGCCGCCTGCACGCGGAAACGCTCGGCATGCTCGACCGCGTGAAAGAGCGCTACGGCTACGACATCGAGCAATTCCATCCGCAACAGTATGCCGTCGATGCCTACGTCCGCGATCACGGCCTCAACGCGTTCTACGAAAGCATTGATTTGCGCAAGAGCTGCTGCCATATTCGCAAGGTGGAGCCTTTGAATCGTGCACTCGCGGATGTCTCCGCGTGGGTCACGGGCCAGCGCCGCGAGCAATCGGTGATTCGCGCCGAATTGCACGAGGAAGAGCGCGACGAGCCGCGCAACATCGCCAAGTTCAATCCGCTCGTGGACTGGACCGAAACCGATGTGTGGGACTACCTGAAGGCCAACGATGTGCTCGTCAATCCGCTTCATGCGCGTGGATATCCGAGCATCGGCTGCGAGCCTTGCACGCGCGCCATTCGTCCTGGCGAGGACAGCCGCACCGGACGCTGGTGGTGGGAATCGCGCGATACGAAGGAATGCGGGTTGCACATCACGAATATCAAGATCGTTGAAGCAGCGCCAAGCTCCGCGATCTGAAAGCATTACATCCTGTCACTGAACGCGGCTTCCACGAGAAGCCGCCAAAAAAGATCGACGAACATGAGCACCACGTTCGACTCCAACGTCACCGCCCCGATCGTCAACCAGGCGAACCGGATGGACCATGTCGATTGGCTCGAAGCCGAGTCGATCCACATCATCCGCGAACTAGTCGCCGAGTCCAGTAAGCCTGCGCTGCTATTCTCGGGCGGCAAGGACTCGGTCGTCGTGCTGGCGCTCGCGCTCAAGGCGTTCGGGCTCGGCGCGGGCCACAAAACTCAGCTTCCGTTCCCGCTGGTTCACATCGACACGGGTCACAACTTCCAGGAAGTGATCGACTTCTGCGACAAGCGCGCGGCTGAAATCGGCGCGGAACTGGTTGTCGGTCATGTGGAAGATTCGATCAAAAAGGGCACCGTGCGCTTGCGCCGCGAAACGGATTCGCGCAACGCTGCGCAAGCGGTGACGCTGCTGGAAACCATCGAGCAATACGGCTATACGGCGATGATCGGCGGCGCGCGCCGCGACGAAGAAAAGGCGCGCGCGAAAGAGCGCATCTTCTCGTTCCGCGACGAATTCGGCCAGTGGGATCCGAAGGCACAGCGCCCGGAACTGTGGAGCATCTACAACGCGCGTCTGCACAACGGCGAACATCTGCGAGTGTTCCCGATTTCGAACTGGACCGAACTCGACGTGTGGCAATACATCGCCCGCGAAAAGCTCGAACTGCCTCCGATTTACTACGCGCATGACCGCGAAATCGTGCGCCGCAACGGCCTGCTCGTGCCGGTCACGCCGTTGACGCCGGTGCGCGACGGCGAGACCGCCGAGATCGTGCAAGTCCGCTTCCGCACGGTAGGCGACATTAGCTGCACGTGCCCCGTTGCGAGCGATGCCGACGACGCCGAAAAGATCATCGCCGAAACGACCGTGACGGAAATCACGGAACGCGGCGCCACGCGGATGGACGATCAGGTTTCCGAAGCCGCGATGGAACAGCGCAAGAAGCAAGGTTATTTCTAAGCAACACGTCTCCGAGGGAAGAACATGAGCATCTATCAAGCTGAAGACCTGGACGTGTTGCGCTTCATCACCGCGGGTTCCGTCGATGACGGCAAGAGCACGCTGCTTGGCCGTCTGTTGTATGACAGCAAGGCGGTTCTGTCGGACCAGCTCTCTGCCATTTCGCGCGCCAAGAACAAGCGCACGGTCGGCGACGAAATCGATTTGTCGCTGCTGACGGACGGTCTCGAAGCCGAACGCGAGCAAGGCATCACGATCGACGTCGCGTATCGCTATTTCGCCACGGCCAAGCGCAAGTTCATCATTGCCGATACGCCGGGCCACGAGCAGTACACGCGCAACATGGTGACGGGCACGTCCACCGCGCACGCCGCGATCATTCTGGTCGATGTCACGCGCGTCACCTTCGTCGATGGCGTCGCGCAACTGCTGCCGCAAACGAAGCGCCATAGTGCGATTGTCAAGCTGCTCGGTTTGCAGCATGTGATCGTCGCCATCAACAAGATGGATCTGGTCGAATACAGCGAAGTGCGCTTCAACGAAATCCGCGATGCGTACGTGGCGCTGGCGCGCCAACTCGGCATCGCCAATGCGCGCTTCGTGCCGGTGTCGGCGCTGAAGGGCGACAACATCGTCTCCGCGAGCGAGCGCATGCCGTGGTACGCGGGCGAGCCGCTGCTCGATCTGCTCGAATCGCTGCCGGTCGCGCAGCCGAACGATCAGGCGCTGCGTTTCCCGGTGCAATGGGTGGCGCGACAGGACGGCTCGCAAGCCGACGATTTCCGCGGCTACATGGGCCGCGTGGAAGCGGGCGAAGTGCGTGTTGGCGATGCGCTGACCGTGCTGCCGGCAGGCCGTGAAGCGACGGTTGCCGAGATCATCGCGCCGGTGCCGGGCGGAGTTGCGCCGGTGGATTGTGCATTTGCGGGCCAGACGGTCACCATTCGTCTGACCGAAGACGTCGATGTCTCGCGCGGCGACACGTTCGTGCCGGCATCGCAAAAGGTAGAGCCGGCGAAGAAGCTCGAAGCCGATCTCTGCTGGTTCGATGAAGAGCCGCTCTCGCTGCAACGCAAGTATTTGCTGAAGCAGACGACGAGCACGGTGTTCGCGCGTATCGGTGCGGTGAAGCAGGTGCTGGATGTTCACACGCTGTCGCATTCGGTCGATCGCAGTACGCTCGAAATGAACGATATCGGCCGCGTGGCGCTGACGCTGCAAAAGCCAATCGTCGCGGACGAGTACGATACGCATCAGGGCACCGGCGCGTTCGTGCTGATCGATGAAGCGACGCACCACACGGTCGCGGCCGGTATGATTAGTGCCATCGCGACTTAATCGGCAAATACGTTTATGGGCAAGGTCTATCTGATCGGAGCAGGGCCGGGCGCGGCGGATCTCATCACCGTGCGCGGCATGCGGTTGCTCGAACAGGCGGATGTCGTGCTGCACGATGCGCTGATCGAACCAGCGATGCTCGACTACGCGCCGAACGCGAAGAGAATCGCGGTCGGCAAGCGTTGCGGGCAACGCTCGACGGTGCAGCATTTCATCAACAAGCAGATTGTGGATGCGGCGCTGGAGCATGGCATCGTCGTGCGCCTGAAGGGCGGCGACCCGATGCTCTTAGGCCGCGCCGATGAGGAAATGCGCGCGCTGGAAGCGGCGAGCATCGAGTTCGAAGTGGTGCCGGGCATTACGGCGGCGCTGGCGAGTGCGGCGGCGTTGCAGCGGTCGTTGACCTTGCGCGGCGTGTCGCGCAGCGTGGCGCTGGCGACGCATTCGCGAGCGGCCGACAGCGATGAAATCCGCGAACACGCGAGTGCCGATTCGCTCGTGTTCTACATGGGCCGCGACAGCGCGCCGGAAATCGCGCAGCAATTGATCGATGCAGGACGGCCGGGTTCAACGCCGGTTGCTATCGTCGAGGCGTGCAGCACGCCGCGTGAACGCATGCTGACGCTGACTTTGGCTCGGATGGCGCTGGGTGAGGCGCAGGAGTGGCTCGATCCGTCGCAGCCGAGTTTGCTGATGATTGGCGAAGCGTTTCGTGAGCGGACCGGGGCGGCGAAGCCGCGGGTACATACGAAGGGGATGCTGGCGGCTTGAGGTAGCTGCGAGAAGAAAGCGTACTTGAGACAGTGCACTTTCTTCATTCGAGCTAGTAGGTTTAGAATGCGACGGGCTTGATCTTCTTTTTCTTCGAGTTAGCCACCAGCAGATTGTCCAGCGTCGCAATCGTCTTTGCTTTGCAGTCGATTGCCGTGGCGAGATGTAGCGCATAGCCGGCGCGAAGGCCGGTGGACGCATCGAGCGTCAGCATGGCCGCCTGATAAAAAAACCGGCGGTTCGATGGGCGTCAGTTGCAAGTCGGCCGAGCACATACGTTCAAACGCATGCCACGCCGTCGCTGCCTGATCGCGCGAGCTGCCCGGTGCGCTGCTTGATACCCAAACAAAGCGCTTGCGAACTCTGTCACGCACCACGTTCCGGAAATAAGTTCATCGTCCGTCGAGGCGTGCCATCGAGCGACGGCGGACGTCATTGGTTCGGGTGCGCAGAGAGCGCCACCAGCACGCTCGTATCGACGTAAATCATCAGTAGCGAGCCTCGCGACGAACTTCCTCCATCACCGATTCGCCCATCGGCAGAGAATCACGTATGTTCGCAAGTTCTTGGGCGAACGCCCGCCGATTCCATTTTGCAGGATGAAAACAAATTGCGCCGTCGACAGTCACGCTTGCCTGGACCTGATCGCCTTCGGAAAGGCCGCTGTGCCGCAGATAGTCGGCCGGGATGCACACCGCGAGGCTATTGCCCCATTTTGAAATGCGCAGATTCATGGCGACCGCCGTTGGATATACGTTGATGTATATCCATTATAGTCGGCGTCCGCTGAGGAGGAAATTCGGCCGAACGGCCAATTCAGACAGCGTTCAGTCCACCGCCCGCAAGCAATATTCCGCCACCGCATCAAGCACCGCATCATCCTCACCGACGGCGGTCGCCACATTGATTAAGACGCCCGGATAACCCGCCCGGCATTTCTCCACAATCTCCGGCAAATCCCGTCTCACATGCCCGCCTTGCCCAAAAAACACAGGCACGACAGTCACCGCATCGCAACCTTCATCATCGACGAGAGAAGCGACCGCAGCAGGCAGATCCGGCGTCATCAACTCAAGAAACGCCAGCACGACCGGCTGACTATCACGCGAAGCACGTAGCTTCACAGCGAGCCGCTCGAACGGCTTCTTCCACCGCGAATCCCGCGCGCCATGTCCAAACAAAATGATGCCATGCCTGCCCATCGACGCGCCTCCGCTCAGAAAAAGTTCAGTGCCGCTCCACCCACTTCAGCCCCAGCAATCCGATGGCCAGATAAGCCAGCGCAGGCGCCGCCGCCGTTACCGGTGCGGGCCACGTATTCAGATTGCCGATATGCGAGAACAGCGTATTTAACAACTGAAAACTCATGCCGACCATGATGCCGCCGAAGACCTTTACCCCGACCACGCCCGCCCGCGTATGCAGATACGCGAACGGCAGCGACAGAATCAGCATCACGAACACCGCGAACGGATACAGAATCTTCTGCCAGAACGCAATCTGATACCGCTGCGTATCCTGATGGTTCTCCGTCAGATGCTGAACGTAGCGGAACAGATTGAACATTGACATGCGGTCCGGCGACACCAGCAGCACCGACAGAATCTGCGGCGTCAGTTCCGAGCGCAGCGAATACGTCGGCAGCGTTGTTTGCTTCGCGTTGTAGATGGGATTGAGCGTATCGTCGGTATTGACGGCCTGCGGCGCGGAAGCGACGAGTTGCGTGTCGGTGACGCCGGTCAGTTTCCAGTGGCCCGGCGGCTCGTAGACGCCGCTCTTCGCAATCCGCACGTTCTGCAGGCGGAACTTCGAATCGAACTCGTAGATGCGCACGTTGGCGATGGTCGTATCCGGATTCAACGTGCCGACGTTCACGAAGCGCGTGACCTGCTCGCCGTTTTCCTTCGCGGTCAGCGTGTCCTTCACCCACACGCCCGACTGAAAATTCGACGATACCGACGACCCCAGCGCCTCCAGCCGCACGCGCTCCGACAACTGGTCCGCATACGGCCCGACCACTTCGCCGATAAGGTATGTCACCAGCACCATCGGAATACCGATCTTCAGCAGCGAGCGCAGCGCCGTGCCGGTCGACAGGCCCGACACACGGAAAATGGTGAACTCCGACGACGCCGCCATCTGCGCGAACACGTAGATGGCCGAGATCAGCGCGGCAACCGGAATGATTTCGTAGAAACGTGAAGGCGTCTGCAAAGCGACACGCCGCACCGCCAGCATGAACTTGTAGTTGCCGTGCCCGACCGTATTCAGTTCGTTGACCAGATCGAAGAAGAAGAACAGGCCGGAGAACGCGGACAGAATGAAGATGAACGCAAGATAAATCTGGCGCGCGAAATAACGTTCGTAGATGCGCATTGCGTCAGGCTCCCTTCGACCGCGTGAACGTCGATAAAGTGAAAAGCGCCCGGTTGCGTACGCGCAGCCAGAAGATGAACGCGACGATCAACGCCACGGCAATGTGCAAACCCACCAGACCCACGCCGAACGACAGTTTGCCTTGCTCGATCCACGACTGCACGACGTTCAGCAGGTTCGAATACGTGAGGTAGATGAGTACGGCCATCACGAGATTGATGGTGCGGCTGCGGCGCGGATTCTGATACGACAGCGGAATGGCGAGCAGCATCAGATTGATGGCGATGAGCGGCAGCCCCAGACGCCACGCGAATTCCGCGAAATTCTCGCGCGTCGGAGTCGCAAACAGGCGCGGCGTGGAAATGCCGGTGGTCGTCGTCGGCGTATTGACGACCTGATGATTCATGATCTTCACGCCATAGCGCTCGAATTCCGTGATACGGAAGTTCGGCTGCCCCGGCTCGCCGTCATAACGCCGGCCGTTTTCCAGTGCGATGAACTTGTCGCCGTCGCGCGTTTCCGTGTGTCCCGTTTGCGAAACGATCACGTTGACCTTGCCGTTTTCCGTGCTGGTGACGAATACGTTCTGCACGGTGCTCTGATCGGGCGCCATCTTCTCGATAAAGAACACGCGATTGCTCGACGGTGATTCGCGGAACTGTCCCGGCGCGAGCAGCGACATTTCATCGCGCTGCTGAAAGCGCGCCTTGATGAGCTTGCTCTGCTGGTTCGACCACGGCCAGCCGACGAACGCGAAGAAAATGATGAGGATGATGATCGGCGTGGAAAATACCGCGATCGGCTTGATGAGCTGCGTCTGGCTCACGCCCGATGCGAGCCAGACGACCATTTCCGAGTCGCGGTACCAGCGCGTGAGCACGAAGAGAATGGACACGAACAATGTCACGATCAGCATGACCGCGAGATAGCCGATGACGGTGAACCCGATCAGCACGACGACGTCCTTCGGGTCGACCTGACCGGACGCGGCGAAACCGACGATGCGGATCATCATCGTCGTGAGCATGATCGTGAGCAGCACCATGAACACGGCGCCGGTCGTGTACGCGAGTTCGCGCTGCAAGGAGCGTTCGAAGATCATTGAATTTTGCTTTGTGCTGGCGGAGATGCGGAATAATGCACGCATCGTGGCGAACGGGGAGGGTATTTGCTTTGCTTCGCTTACCCGCGCCGCGCACCTGTGACCGCCGCGGAAAATAGCGGATAATTATCCTTCAGTCTAGATTTTATCCGAGGATAAGCGCGATGGACTTTACCATAAAAGCCTGTAATTGGAGCAAAGGCAAGGCAAATGGTTTCCTTACCGGGAAGTCGGATGCGATCGTGCTCGGCATCTTCGAAGCACAGACGCTCACAAGCACCGCGCGTGACATGGACACTGCGACCAAAGGCCTGATTTCGCGCATCGTGAAAGCGGGCGACATGAGCGGCCGCGCGGGCACCACGCTGCTAATTCCCGAAGTGAAGGGCATCGGCGCATCGCGCATTCTGCTGGTCGGGCTCGGCAAGCAGGACGCCTTCAATCAGAAAGCGTATGGTGAAGCCGTGCGCACCGCGTGGCGCGTCATTCTCAGCTCGAAGATCGGCCAGGTGACGTTCACGTTCGCGCAATTGCCGATCGTCGAACGCAACGGCGATTGGGCCGTGCGCGCCGCCATCCTCGCGCTGCGCGAACTGACCTACAAGTTCACGCAGATGAAGAGCAAGCCCGACAACGGCGCGCGCTCGCTGAAGAAAATCGTTTTCAGCATCGATTCGGCGGACGATAAGGCCGCACGCGTCGCCGTGAAGCAAGGCGTAGCGATTGCCAACGGTATGGACCTCACGCGCGATCTCGGCAATCTGCCGCCCAACATCTGCACGCCAACGTATCTCGGCCAGACCGCGAAGAAGCTCGGCCGCGACTTCAAGCTGAAGATCGAAGTGCTCGGCCAGAAGCAGATCGAAGCGCTGAACATGGGCTCGTTCCTGTCGGTGGCGAAGGGTTCGGTGCAGCCACCGCAGTTCATCGTCATGCATTACAACGGCGCGGGCGAGAGCACGAAGGGCAAGAACGCGCCCATCGTGCTGGTCGGCAAGGGCATCACGTTCGATTCCGGCGGCATCTCCATCAAGCCCGGCGAGTCGATGGACGAGATGAAGTACGACATGTGCGGCGCGGGTTCGGTCTTCGGCACGCTGCGCGCAGTCGCGGAAATGGGCCTCAAGCTCAACGTGATCGGCGTCATCCCGACCTGCGAGAACATGCCCGCGGGCAACGCGGTCAAGCCGGGCGACATCATCACGGCGATGAACGGCACAACCATCGAAGTGCTGAACACGGACGCGGAAGGCCGCCTCATCCTGTGCGATGCGCTGACCTACGCTGAGCGCTTCAAACCCGCCGCCGTGGTCGATATCGCCACGCTGACGGGCGCGTGCATAATCGCGCTGGGGCATCACAATACGGGCCTGTTCTCGAAGGACGATGCGCTTGCAAGCGAGTTGCTCGACGCCTCGCGCGAAGCGGTCGATCCGGCGTGGCGTCTGCCGCTCGACGACGAGTATCAGGATCAGCTCAAGTCGAATTTCGCGGATCTGGCGAACATCGGCGGGCGTCCGGCGGGCAGCGTGACGGCGGCGTGCTTCCTGTCGCGCTTCTCGACGGCGTACCCGTGGGCGCATCTGGATATTGCCGGGACCGCGTGGAAGAGCGGCGCGGCGAAGGGCGCAACGGGCCGTCCGGTGCCGATGCTCTCGCAGTTCCTCATCGACCGTGCGGGCGCGTAAGCGGGCATGACGCGCATCGACTTTCACACGAACGTCGGCGATCCGCTCGACTACGCCTGTCGCCTCGCGCGCAAGGCGTATGCGGGCGGTCACGCGCTCGTCGTGCTGGCGGAAGCGCGGCGTCTCGCCGCGTTCGATGAGCAGCTCTGGACCTTCGTGCCGCTCGAATTCGTGCCGCACGTGATGGCGAAAAGTCCGCTCGCGCAGGACACGCCGGTCGTGCTGACCTCGAATCTCGACGATGCACCGCATCATCAGGTGCTGGTGAATCTCGGCGCGCCGATGCCCGCGCAGTTCGCGCGCTTGGAGCGGCTGATCGAGATCGTCGGCAATGACGAGAACGAGCTTGCGGCGGGGCGTGAGCGTTTCCGGTTCTATCGAAACCGCGGTTACAAGATCGAAATGCACAAGCAAGGCGGTTGAGCGAATATTGCGTGCGCGCGTGTCACGTTAATGTCGTCAGATGACACTGGAGACACGAAAAAAATGATGCAAGAACCCAATAACTTCGATCCATCCTTCCACCCTGACGGATGTCGTCGTGCCCGGCAAGCCGGAATACGCGCGTGCGCCTTCGGCTGATCCTGCCGTCATCGAATACGATGCGGCGCAGGTTGCCAAACATGTGCGTGGCCGCGTCACGCAATTGCTGAACGGCGAAGCGCGCTGTTAGGAAGTGATGCGCGAACATTCGACGAAGTTCGTCGCGGATATCATGCGGGAGGTGTCGACGGCGCTGGAAAGGCGCATGCGGACGTGGATCGGGAGGCGGTGGAGGAGGAATTGCGGCGGCAGCCGGAAGGTTGATCCTCCGCTAGTCCATTGAACCATATGAATTGTGCACCGGATGCGTCGAGTTGGATCGGAATATTTCCACTTCAGTGGGACAGCCTGCTTGTTGTATTGACGGATGTAGCGCATGAGCTTCTTGTCGAGATCTTTGGTGCTGTTGAATATCCCGCGCGTGATGACGTCTCGCTGGATGCGGGCAAACCCGTTCTCGACCTGATTGAGCCA
>LELG01000060.1 GCA_001045575.1 Candidatus Burkholderia pumila | reverse complement strand
GTCTGAAGGTCAACGAGACCCAAAGCGCAATGGCCAATGTGTTTGGTCGCAAGTTTCCGGGCTACAGCTTGTGGGTTGCCCCGGGGGTCAAACGCAAGGTGGCGGCCAACAGTCGTCGCTGCTGGCGCAACAGTGGGCAGTTGCTCAACAGCGTGCTGAACCTTGCTTACTTTGATCAACTGGGCGTCCCTCGACTCTCATAACCTCAACTCAACTTTCCGAACCGCCCGGTGCGGGGAACCCCCATGCCGGGTAGTGTGGCAGGGGCACGGCCTTACGGCCGTCCCTATGCCGATTTGGCCAACGCAGAGATAAAAAACGCCAGGAATCTTCTCGGCTTCCTGGCGCTTCTCTTTTCTGCTGCGAGTTTCGTCGAATCAGAACTTCACACCAAGCGCAGCGACGGCTGCCGTTTCGTTCTTGGAACTCGAAGCGCTGGTCGTGAAGATCTGCGCCTGCGTCGCCGCGCCGCACGCATGCTGATAGCTGACCGTGCCGATCAGATCGGTCCGCTTGCTGAGCGAATAGACCACGCCCGCATTGAGCTGGTTGTAGTGCCTTTGCGTCCCGTTCGACAGATCCGACACCGTGAACGTATAGCCGATGCCCGCCAGAATATCCGGCCGGAAGCGCTTCTCGTCGATTACTTCGACGTTCTGAACGCGCCGGCCTGTGGCGTCCTGTTCTGATGCTTGAATAGCACGTTCGATTAGTTCATGGCGAGATTCACGAAGCCGAGGTCGTAGCCTGCCGCACCCGCGAAGATGCGCTGCTGCGCGACGAGGGAGGGTGTTGTTCGCGCTACGCGTGAACGGCGACGTGAAGCCGTACAAGTCGTTGATCGCGCCGTTCGTGTTCGTCGTGGCAGCGGGGATCGTTTTGCAGCATCGCCACCGCCCAGACGCAGCTGCCTGCGCTGATAGCTTGCGCCGATGCTGTACGCGCGGTTATCCACGAAGTTGGTCGAATTCGAGAACGAGTACTGGCCCGCGAACGAGAACCCGTTGATGCTCGGGGAAGCGTAGCGGACGGTGTTGTTCTGGCGAATCGTATCGAAAATATTGTCTGAGTCGCCGATGTGCGGCCGCATAAAAGCTGGTGAAGCGCGCCGCGGCTTCCGACCACACGAGTTGCTGCGCCATTTCGTCGTACTGCCGGCCGTCGTCAACGTGCCGTACTTGTCGTTGGTCAGACCAACCCACGACTGGTGGCCGAACAGCTTACCGCCTTGCGCCAGCGTGCCATTGCCGATCGAAAAGCCATTTTCCAGCGTGAAGATCGCGGCATAACCGCCGCCGCGAGATCCTCGCGGCCCTTGAAGCCGAATCGTGCAAGATACGTCGGTCCGTTGACCAGCGAAACGAGCGACTTCCCGCCCTGATTCGACGTATAGCCTATATGCCTATATCGACCGAAATCACCTCGTACAACGTGACGCTGCTTTGCGCAAAGGAAGCAAACGGAAATAGCGAGAGACAGGTCGCCGCCAGCAGATTGCGCAGTCCTGGTGCGAATGAGCCGATGGCCTTCAATCTTCCAGACTTCATATTGTCGATTTCCCTGATATCGAGCGCCGCGAGGTCGCGTTCGAACGGCACGCGCATGAACGTGAGAATGTCGGCGAAGCGCGGCAACCGCATCTGCGAAAGATCGGTGCTGGCCATGATGTGAACCCGATGATTAGAACGTGGGCGGCGTGTTGACCCACAGAATGCGCGTGACCGTGTCGCCCGGATTGCGATAGCTGTGCGGCTCCGTGCTCGGAAAAATAGAACGAATCGCCGGCCTTCAGCGAATAGCTCTGATCGCCGAGCGTCAGTTCGAGTTCGCCTTCGAGCACATAATCGAGTTCCTCGCCGACGTGATGAAGATCTGCTCGTCGCTGCGCGCGAGCGGTTCGAGCACGTGGATATCGCCCTGAAGCAACTGGCCGGGACTTGGCACGACGAGCCGTTCGAGCATGATGGAGCCATCGGCGGATGTGTTCTTTGCAGTCGAAGCCGAAGCCCGCGCGCCCGGAAAGCGCACCGACGGCCGCTCGTTCGCGCGCTGCACGGGCGAGGCCGTCATCGCGGGCGCGGACAGCAGCGCCTCGATATGGTTTCGAGCACGATAGCAAGCTTGTGCAGCATCGCAAGCGACGGCGTAGCCCGCCTTCGACCTTCGACAGCAGACTCTCCGAGCCGCCCGCCGCCTCGGCAATTACGCGATGCAGGCGCAACAGACGCATTAGCGCCCGTCGAAGAAGGTCGTTTGCTGGCCACGAATGGACACCGTCGATTGGATGAAAACCGCGGCTTACGCGAGGACCGTGAACTCGACCTCAAGCGGGTTGAGCGCGTTGATGGGAATGATATCTTGCGGGCACGCCGACATGACCACGACGCAATCCATCGCGGCCTTGATATCCACGTAATCGCTCGAATAAAACGCGAGCGAAGAAAGAATCGTGGCCTGTACAGCAGATAACGTAATGCCGATCACCGGCAGCCCGAAGTACACGATCACGAGTTGCGACAGATACGGCGTGCCGCGCACGAGCCACACGAACGCGCCATAGACGAGCGCGAACGGGCGGCCGAGCGCGAGACGCGTCGCGTTGAGCGCAAAGCCTGCGACCAGGCCGATGAGTGCAGCGAGCACGCTCACTTCGAGCGTGACGCCCATCGCTTCGATGAAACGCGGAATGAGTGCGATGACAGTGTTCATGCTCGAACCTCAGGGACGCCGCGCCACGCGCTGCGCAACACTGACCCCCGAGCTGCGCAACACTGACCCCCGAGCCTGCGAGCAGCGACGTAATCGCCAGATAAAACACCGCAGCGAGTGCATACACTTCCAAAGGCCGATACGTCGATGACGAAAGTTGCTGTCCCACGCGCATCAGCGCATCAGGTCCGTCACCGAAATCACCTACACCACTGCGGACGCCTTGACAAATGGATATCGATCATTTCGGATATCAGGGCAGGCAGCGTCGCGCGCATGACCGCGGCACTTCGATATGCCACAAGGTCTGATGTCGCGTGAGATTGAACGTCGATGCAGCCTCGATCTGCCCCGGCGCGATGGAGCGAAAACCCGCGCCGAGAATCTGCGACTGATACGCGCCGGTGTTCAGCGACAAGCCGATCACCGTTGCCGCGAGCCCCGGCAATTCCAGACCGAGCGCGGACGGGCACGTAATAGAACCACCAGCAGTTGCGCGAGCACGGGCGTGCCGCGCATCAGACGGCTGTCGCTGATGAACATAGTGTAGACGAACACGCCGACGAAGAAGCCGCAGCACACCGCCACCGCCGACAGCACGAGCGTCGTCAGCGCGCCGCGTTCGATGATTCCGCGCGCCATCTCCGTGATGTTCTGGAACGTGCGCTCGACGTTAGTCGGATGGATATCGACATCGCCGACATCGGCAATCAGACCCTGGCGCATTTCCTCGACGAGATATCTGTGTGTGTGCGTGTGCGCGGATCGTAATAGTCGTCGTCGCCCGCGCCGAAACGCCAGCGAATGTTCGCGCAACGCGCGTGGCGCCATGCGCGAGCCGAGAAAGAACAGCGAGCCTTCGTCGAAGGGCACGCCGAACACGGCGATGGCGGCATCGAGCAGATTCAGGTCTTCGCAGATGTGGTGTACGCGCAAAAAAAAGAATGCAAACGAAAGGCCGATTAACTCATTGCATGACGGAACGGCTCCTGTTAAACGGTGTTGAAAGTCAGTCCACGGCGAGCAAAGCTCGGGCGCGGCGTGCTAAAGAAACGCGCGGAAGCGCTCGGTTTTGGGCGATACCAGCAATTCACGCGGCGCGCCTTCTTGACGATGCGCCCGCTATCCATGAACGCGATGCGATCCCGCCAGTGCTGCCGCAAAGCCGATGCTGTGCGTGACGACGAGCATCGTTGTGCCTTGCGCCGCGAGTGACTTCAGCAATTTCAGCACTTCGCCGACGAGTTCGGGATCGAGCGCGGAAGTCGGTTCATCGAACAACATCACGGCGGAATCCATGACGAGCGCGCGTGCAATCGCCATGCACCGGACGCGCCGCATACGCACCGAGGCCGAGCCGCGATAGCACACTGCATGACCACGGCACTCCGCATCCGCACGCCCGTGCCCCAGCAAGATACACTGCGCACGCACGACGTTTTCCAGCGCGCTCATATGCGGCCACAGATTCAACTGCTGAAACACGAGCCCGATGCGCGGCCTGATGCGATCGATCTCTTTTCGCGATTGCCGCTCGATCATCCCTTCCCTGACACGCCGTCTGCCGAACACCTGCCCGCCCACTTCGATAAACCCGTCATCGGACGGTTCGAGCCACGTCGCGCAGCGCAGCAGCGTGCTCTTGCCGCAACCGCTCGGACCGAGCAGCGCGACGATCTCGCCTTCGCGCACATCAAGATAGAAGTCGTTGAGAACGGTTGTATTGCCGTAGCGCTTGACGATGGCGGAAAGACTCAGGGCGTTCATTGCGCGCTCCTTTTATCGAGCGACAGATAGCGGTCGGCGAGCGCATTGCGCGTGATGCGCTCGCCGCGCCTGGCGCCAGTTTTGCGTTCGAGCCAGCGCGCGGCTTCGGCGGTCGCAATCGCAATCAGCCAGTAGAGGCCCGCGACCGCCGCGAACACTTCGAACGGCGCGAACGTGTTGCCTTGCACGATCAGCCCTTGATAGCTCAGTTCAGGCACGGTGACGGAGGACAGTACGACGGATTCCTTCATCATCGTCAATGTGACGTTGGTCGATGGCGGCACGATTACATGCCTCGTCGCCTGAGCGGGCGACATGCCAATCACGCGCGCCGACTGATACTGCCCCGACGGCAGCGCCTGCATGGCGGCGCGAATCACTTCGGCGTAGTAGACGCTTGCGAAGGTCGCCAGCGACAGCGTGCCGGTAATGATGGACGGCAGTCGCACGCCCGTGAACGGCAACCCGTAGGTAGTGCACGACGAACAGCAGGATGATGAGCGGCACGCTGCGGATCAGCGTGATCCACGCGCCCGCGATCAGCCGCAACGGTTTTTGCGGCGCGATGCCCATCAAGTAGCCGATGACCAGCGCACACACGCAGATTTCGAGCGTCAGCAGCGCACCGTGCAAAAACAGCGGCGCATTGTCGACAATGATGGAGAGATCGAATTTCATCGCACGCTCACGTACGGAGGGGCCACGTTGCGCTTGATCAGCCACGCACACACGTTGAGCAGAAGATTGATGGCGACGAACATCAGCGCCGCGCCGAGCAGCGTTTCGAACGGCCTGAACGATGTCGCCGCGCTTTGCTGCGCCGAGCGCGGTGGCCGCTTCGAGCTGGCCGGGATTGAGCGTGCCGAGGCCCGCGCGCACGATTTCGCTGACGAACACCATGCTGTGAACGCGAGCGCGGCGACGCCCGCCGTCTCCGCGCTCAGATTGCTGCCCGCGGCGGGCAGCACATAGAATGAAAATCTGGAGTTTCATGGTCAAAACCACGCATGGAAAAGCTTCGATTGGGATGTGCTAAACCGGCTATACGAACCAGGCATGATTGGCAATCCCGTGAACAACGCGAAGTCCGTTGTGCTTACTAAGGAGGGGCTGCGCGAATCCAAGCGCCTCTTCAATTAACTCTTCCCCTCTCAAGCAACAAAGATTGATAATTAAATTAATTTATAACTCGTAACACTAGCAGTCCATTTCAAAACGCGCTTACTTCTTTCAATTTCGTCTATTTCGGTGCCTTCGGGATTTCCCTGCTTTACTTCGCCTCGCCGTCGTTATTAAATAAATCAACTTGATTTAATAAATTGTCACGAGCTTCGGTGACCAAAAAAACGGAAACAGCACGTGAAACCCGCAAGCGGCAGAGGAAGCAATTCCGCCAATGTGCGCCGGTACAACGAGCGTCTGCTCTTGCAGGCGCTGCGCCGGAACGAGCCTGCATCGAAGGCCGATCTCGCACGGCACGCGAATTTGACGAGCACGGCGGTGGGGAGCATCGTCGAAGCGCTGGCAAATGCGGGGCTAATCGAAACGCTCGGACGCCGGCACGACGGCCAGCGCGGCCAGCCCGCGTCACTCATCCGGCTCGATCCGCGTGGCGCGTTCGGCATCGGCGTGCGGCTGGATCGCACAAGCATCGAGACGGTGCTGGTGAATTTCGCGGGCGATGTGCTCGCGCGCAGCGCCGTCGACAGCGTGCTGCCGCATCCGGCCGCGGCGCTGAAAATCGTCCAGCGCGACGTCGAAAAGATGCTCGATCTGCTCAGCGCCGACGAGCGCGAGCGGCTGACGGGAATCGGCGTGGCGCAGCCGTTCAATCTCGGTTCGTGGCTGCGCGAACTCGGCCTGCCCGACGACACCTTTTGCGCCTGGGACAACGCCAATTTCGCCGATGACCTGTCGCGCGCGCTGTCGCTCCGCGTGTTCTCCGAAAATGACGGCAACGCCGCCGCAACCGCCGAACTGTTCTACGGCCACGGCCGGCAATGCGACGACTTCATCTATCTGTTCATCGGCTCGGCGATCGGCGGCGGCATTGCTATCGATGGCGACTGCCTGCGCGGCGTGACCGGCAATGCGGGCGATATCGGCGTGATTCCGGTGCCGCCCAGCCGCCTGCCGTCCGCGCCGCAGCCGACCGGACCGTGGGACATTCTTTTGTCGCGCGCGTCGCTGAATGCGCTGGTGCGGCATCTCAGCTACAGCGGCGCGGTCGCGGACAACCGCATCGACTTGCAGGCATGCATCGAGCGGCGCCTGCCCGCCGTCGACGAATGGATCGACGACTGTATCGAAGCGCTCGCGCCCGCGCTACGTTCGACGCTCTGCGTGCTCGATGTGCCGATGGTTGTCATCGATTCGGATATCGACGGCGGTTTGCTCGACAAGCTGCTCGACCGTCTCACCGCGACGATGACCGCCAACGCGCCCGAAGCGCGCGGTATGCCGGCGCTGGTGCGGGGCAGTTTCGGCCCGGATGCGGGCGCGCTCGGCGCGGCCACGCTGCCGATGTTCTTCAACTTCTCACCCCGCGCGGGCGTGCGCCACGCGGGCTTCAAATTGCAGGAGGTGAACCATGCCGCATGACTCAGCATCGACATCGATGAAACCGCCATTGCTCGAAATGCGCGGTATCAGCAAGACGTTTCCGGGCGTGCGTGCGTTGAACGACGTGCGCCTGTCTATGCATCCCGGCGAAGTGCATTCGCTGATGGGCGAAAATGGCGCGGGCAAATCCACGCTAATGAAAATCCTCTCCGGCGCGTATCAGGCGGATGCCGGTGGTCAGATTCTCGTCGATGGCAAACCCGTCACCATCAATGGTCCGCTCGCCGCGCGAGCGCTGGGCGTCGCGGTGATCTATCAAGAACTAAGTCTCGCGCCGAATCTGTCCGTCGCCGAGAACATCTATGCGGGACGCGAACTGAGATGCGGCCGGCTCGTGGACCGGTCCGGCATGGAGCGCGGTTGCAAGGATGTGCTGAAACGCCTCGGCGCGGCGTTCAAGCCGCATACGCTGGTCAGCGATCTGTCGATTGCCGAGCTACAACTCGTCGAAATCGCGCGCGCCGTGCATGCGCATGCGCGCATCCTCGTGATGGACGAGCCGACCACGCCGCTGTCATCGCGCGAAACGGATCGCCTGTTCGAACTCGTGCGGCAATTGCGCAGCGAAGGCATTGCGATCATCTATATCAGTCACCGGATGGCGGAGATTTATGAGCTGAGCGACCGCGTGTCCGTGCTGCGCGACGGCTTGTATGTCGGCACGCTGATGCGCGACGAACTCTCCGCCGAAAGCCTCGTAAAAATGATGGTCGGCCGTGATATTTCGGGTTTCTACAAAAAGGAACACGTCGCTTACGATCCGGGCAACGTCGTGCTCTCCGTGCGCGATATCGCCGATAACAACCGCGTGCGCGGATGCAGCCTCGATCTACACGCGGGCGAAGTGCTCGGCGTCGCGGGTCTGGTCGGCGCGGGCCGCACCGAACTCGCGCGCCAGATCTTTGGCGCGGAGCCGGCCACGCGCGGCGAAGTGTCAATGCACGGCAAGCGCCTGAATCTGCGCACGCCGCGCGACGCCATCGATGCCGGTCTCGTCTATCTCACCGAAGACCGCAAGGGACAAGGCTTGTTCCTCGACATGAGCGTGCGCGACAACATCAACATCATGGTCGCCGGACGCGACGCGAAGATAGGCGTGATGGACCTGTCGCGCGGCAATACGCGCGCCAAGGACGCCATCGCTGCCTTGACGATTCGCGTGCCGAATACGCGCGTGAACGTGGGCGCGCTGTCGGGCGGCAATCAGCAGAAGGTGCTGCTGTCGCGCCTGCTCGAAACGAAGCCCGAAGTGCTGATCCTTGATGAACCCACGCGCGGCGTTGATATCGGCGCGAAGTCGGAGATTTATCGAATCATCAACGATCTGGCGAAGGCGGGCGTGGGAATCATCGTCATATCGAGCGAGCTGCCGGAAGTGATCGGCGTGGCGGATCGCGTGATCGTCATGCGTGAAGGCGAGATTGCGGGCGAACTCGGCGGGCATTCGGGCAAGGCGATCACGCAGGAAGGAATCATCGAGCTGGCAACAGGTTCGAAGGTCGCGCTGGATCAGGCGGCGTAAAGAGATTATCTGGAGAGAGACATGGCTAATACGACGAAGCATCATGACACCGCGCCCGTTCCGAGCGTCAAGGAACGCCAGAGCCGCATCGAACATAAGGAACGCATGCAGGTGCTGATGCGCACCGCCGGTATGCTGCCCGTGCTGATTCTGTTGTGTATCGGCTTCGGCATCGTCACGGATGGGTTCTTCAGCTTCCAGAATCTGTCGATCGTCACACAGCAGGCGTCGATCAATATCGTGCTCGCGGCGGGGATGACGTTCGTTATCCTGACGGGCGGTATCGATCTGTCGGTCGGCTCCGTGCTGTCGGGAGCGGCGGTGACGGCGCTGCTTGCATCGAATCTGCCGGGCATGGGATGGCTCGGGATTCCGGTGGCGCTGGCCGTGGGCCTGGGCTTTGGCATCGTCAACGGCTTGCTGATCGCGTTGCTCAAGCTGCCACCGTTCATCGTCACGCTCGGTTCGCTGACCGCCGTGCGCGGTATCGCGCGATTGATCGGTCACGATACGACCATCTTCAATCCGCAGCTTTCGTTCGCGTTTATCGGCAACGATTCGCTGTTCGGCATTCCGTGGCTCGTCATCATCGCGCTGCTCGTGGTCGCAATTTCGTGGTTCATCTTGCGGCGCACGGTACTGGGCCTGCGCATCTATTCGGTCGGCGGCAATCCCGAAGCGGCGCGTCTGTCCGGCATCAAGGTGTGGGGCATCCAGATCTTCGTTTATGCGATGTCGGGCCTCCTCGCGGGTCTAGGCGCGGTGATGTCCGCTGCGCGTCTCTATGCCGCCAACGGCCTGCAACTTGGCCAGTCTTATGAACTCGACGCCATCGCCGCCGTCATTCTCGGCGGGACAAGTTTCGTCGGCGGCGTGGGATCGATCGTGGGGACGCTGGTCGGCGCGCTCATCATCGCCGTGCTGAGCAACGGGCTGGTGCTCCTCGGCGTGTCGGACATCTGGCAGTACATCATCAAAGGGCTGGTCATCATCGGCGCGGTGGCGCTGGACCGTTATCGTCAACGTAGCTCGGCTCGTATCTGAGTTTCAAAAACGCGGGCGCGTCCTGCGCCCACCCAACAAGAACCGGAAACAAACATGCACAAGAACACACTCATCGCCAGCGTCGCACTCGCGCTCTGTTGCATCGCTTCGTCGTCGTATGCCGCAGACAAGCCGCTGAAGGCCATCGGCATTACGGTCGGCTCGCTCGGGAATCCGTATTTCGTGACCATCGCCAAGGGTGCGGAAGCCAAGGCAAAACAGATCAATCCGGACGCGAAGATCACCGCCGTATCGTCGGATTACGACATGAACAAGCAGTTCACGCAGATCGACAATTTCATCTCCGCGCATGTGGACATGATCCTCATCAACGCCGTCGATCCGAAATCGATCGAACCCGCTGTGAAGAAGGCGAAGGCGGCAGGCATCGTCGTAGTCGCGGTCGATGTGGCGGCGGCGGGCGCCGATGCCACGGTGCAGACCAACAACGTGCAGGCCGGCGAATTCGCGTGCGACTTTCTGGCGAAGAAGATCAACGGCAAGGGCAATGTCGTGATCGAGAATGGGCCGCAAGTGTCGGCGGTGATCGATCGCGTGAAGGGCTGCAAAAGCGTGTTCGCCAAAAATCCGGGCATCAAGGTATTGTCAGACGATCAGGATGCCAAAGGTTCACGCGAAGGTGGCATGAATGCGATGCAAGGTTATCTCACACGCTTTCCCAAGCTCGACGGCGTGTTTGCGATCAACGATCCGCAAGCCATCGGCACGGATCTGGCGGCGAAGCAACTGCACCGGAACAACATCGTGATTACGTCGGTGGATGGCGCGTCGGATATCGAAACCGCGCTCAAGACGGATACGCAGGTGCAGGCGTCCGTGAGCCAGGATCCGTGGTCGATGGCGCAGCAGGCCGTGAGCGTCGGCTACGATCTGATGAATGGCAAGAATCCGGGCAGCACCATGATTCTGATGCCGTCGACTCTGGTCACGCGTGAGAATGTCGGTGCATATAAGGGCTGGTCGTCGCCGCGTTGATCAGGACGTTCAGCGCAAAGGAATCACGCGCAGCACGCTCGCGCGATCCACCGCGACGAACCGCTTGCGCACGCCATCCCGAACCGCTTGCGCACGCCATCCATCGTGACGCCACGCGGCACGACGGAAAAGGCGGGCGCGGCGCAGTATCCGTCGCTGGGCATCGGCACGTTCGATCGCGCGCATCAGGGCGGGCATGGCGGCTCCAGCTCGAGAGCCAGAGCCTTTGCCGAAGCCCAGCTATGAGATCGACTTCTGGGACTTCAATTCGGCGACCGCGAATTCGGCAGCGTTGCTCGCGCGTGCCTCCGAATTCGATCGGAATACGGTGGCGCTCACGCTCACTGCATCCGTCGTCGATAAGTACTTCAGCGTGCAGAGCCTGAACCGGCGTCTGACGCTTGCCCGCAGCATCGCCGATGACGCCGCGCGCGCGTCTTGCAGTTTCTGCTCGCGCAACAGGAAGCGGGCATGGCGACGGAACTTCAGGTGCAGCAGCAACGCAACGCGCTGGCGACGTTCGAAGCCACCGTGCCCGCGCTTCAGCAACAACTGGAGATTGCGCAGCATGCGCTTGCCGTGCTGACCGGCAACACGCCCGAACAACTCACCGTGCAGCTCGTCGCGCTCGGCGATATCCCGATCTCGCAGCCGCGCTCCGATCTTCCCGCGCGATTGCTCGAAACGCAGCCCGACATCCGCGCGAAGGAAGCGCTAATGCATTCCGCCAATTTCGATGTCGGCGCAGCGCACGCGCTATCAGGCCGAAGACACGCTGGTACAGGCGCGGCTCGCGCGCTTGCAGGCATCGGTGAGCCTGTTCCGCGCGTTTGGCGGCGGCATCGAAATGGCCGGCACATCCGGCAACACATCACGTGAACGTTGAATCCATCTCTATGAAAATTATTCCGCGCGACAAGCGGCGCTTCTACGCCGTGCTGGCCGCGTTGATCGCGGCGGCGGCGCTCATCGGCTGGTGGTTCTGGCCGAAGCACGCCGCCACGCCCGTTGCCGCAAGCATGCCCGTGAATGCGGGCCATCCCGTGACGCAGGACTTTCCCATCCGTGTCACCGCAACCGGCTCTGTGCTCGCTTTGAACACGGTCGATGTCACAGTCCGCGGCGACGGTTAACTGCAACGCATCGCGTTCACGGAAGGACAGGACGTGAACGCGGGACAAGTGCTCGTGCAACTCGATCAGGGACCGCTCAAAGCGCAGTTGCAGCATGCCGAAGCCGCGCAACGAAAAGATCAGGCGAGCCTCGATAACGCGCGGCTCGATCTCGCGCGTTATCAAAGGCTTGTTCGCGCGTTATCAAAGGCTTGTGGAAATCGGCGCGGCGACGACAAAGAGCGTGGATACGGCGAAGGCGCAGATCGCGTCGTACGCGACGACGGTCACGGCGGATGCCGTCGCCGTGCAGAACGACAAGCTGCAATTCGGCTTCACGACGCTGTATGCGCCCTTCGATGGCCGCGTCGGCATGCGTGAGGCCGATATCGGCGCGATCGTACATCCGTCGGATACGATCGGTATCGTCACCGTCACGCAGATGGAGCCAGATCACGGTCGTCTTTTCCGTGCAGCAGGACGTGCAGACGGCCATCAACGCGGCGGGCGGCCAGTTGCCGAAGAACTTGCCGAATCCGCCGACCTACGAGAAAGTGAATCCTGCCGATTTCACCATTCTCTCGCTCACCTAGTCATCCTTGACACTTACGCAACTCGATGACTACGCGGAGAACTACATCGCGCAGCAGATTTCGCAGATGCCGGGCGTCGGCCTCGTCGATTTCCACGGGCAGCAGCGCCCTGCCGTGCGCATCCGCCTGGATCCCGACAAGCTTATGGCGCGCGGGCTGACGCTCGAAGACGTGCGTTCCATCGTCGGCGTACAGACGGTCAATGCGCCGAAGGGCAGTCTGAACGAGCCGGACCGCTCGGTCATCTTCAACGCGACGGATCAGATCACGACGCCGGATGCGTATCGCAATCTCGTCATCGCGTACAAGAACGGCGCGCCGGTGCGCGTGCAGGATCTCGGCACGGTGGTCGATGCGCCCGAAGACACCTTGCAGGCCGCGTGGCTTCAGCACGACCGCGCGATCATCCTCGATATTCACAAGCAGCCGGGCTACAACGTGGTGCAGACCATCGCCAATATCAAGGCGAAACTGCCCGCGTTGCCGGCGTCGCTGCCGGCTGCGGCAAACCGGTGGGCGGACCGTACGCAGACCATCGACGCATCCGTGCGCGACGTGCAGTTCACGCTGATGCTGACCATCGCGCTCGTCGTCATGGTCATCTTTTCGTTTCTGCGCAACGTGTGGGCGACAGTCATTCCGAGTCTGACGATTCCGCTTTCGCTCGTCGCCACCTTTGGCGTGATGTACGTGCTCGGCTACAGCCTTGACAATCTCTCGCTGATGGGCCTGACCATCACCGTGGGCTTCGTGGTGGACGATGCCATCGTGGTCATCGAGAACGTCATGCGGCATATCGAGGAAGGCGTGCCAAAGATGCGCGCCGCGCTGCCCGGCACGAGCGAAGTGCGCTTCACCATCATCTCGCTGATTGCCGTGTTCATCCCTATCCTGCTGATGGGCGGAATCGTCGGGCGGTTGTTCCGCGAGTTCGCGTTGACCGTCAATGTGGCCATCGTCATGTCGGCGATCGTCTCGCTCACCGTCACGCCGATGCTTTGCGGCTGGCTCATCGCCGTGCCCGGCAGCAATCGCGGGCGGCTCGCGGGCTTCGAGCGCTGACTCGAACGCGGTTTCGTGGCGGGAGCGGGCTTATGAACGCGGGCTGGACCGCGTGTTGCGGCATCAGAAGGTCATGCTTGGCGTGACTGTTGCGACCATCGTCACTACGGGTTTCCTGTTCATATGGATACCGAAATGATTCTTCACGCAGGAAGATTCCGGGCTCATCATGGGCATCGCGCAGGCCGCGCCGGATATTTCGCCGCGTTCGATGTCCGCGAAAATGCAGCCGCTCGGCAACATCATCGAAAACGATCCTGCGATGGATAACGTGTATTACTGGATCGGGCCGAATCCGACTGTGAGCCAGGGCCGCATGATGATCAACCTGAAGCCCTTCGGCGCGCGCACGGCGAACGCGGGCGAAGTGCTCGCGCGTCTGAAGCCGCAGGTCGCAAAGGTGATGGGTATTTACGAAAAACGGCCCCGCGCTGGCCGGCTACGGGGCTGTCACGATGGCCAACGCACTCAAGAAGACCGTGACTGACTTGCCTGCTGAGTTGTGGCGATCATTGACTTGGGATCGTGGCAAGGAGCTAT